>NZ_DBMALT010000035.1:0-29494 GCF_057870745.1 Parasutterella sp.
AATAACTTGAGGAGTTAACACGAAAAGAAAAAAATGAAAATCTACTATAAGCCCCGTCTATCGGGGCTTTGCACGATATAAGGGGCTAAACACAGGTATATGTCACAAAAACTCCCTCTCAAAGCAATTTCAAGCGAGGCTCAGAAACTTTCGGAGGATAATTGATCAGCAACCGTTTCAATCAACCCCTGCTAATTCCACTCCAAAATTCAAAAAACCGGATTGAAATCTACTTTCATCCTTCCCACTATAGCCGGACACGACGTGAGTCAAAAATCGGATGGATGAATAAAGTACAAGCACAGTGTTTTCCCCGCCTAATATCATTACTCTTGCCCATGGGCCAAGTATAATTAGCGTAGAAAATACAAGGAATGTAATGCTGATACGACGTGCCTTTAAGTTTGAATTGAAGCCTAATGGCCGGCAGGCTCGTCAAATCAGCCAATTCTGCGGCTGTGCCCGTTATGTCTACAACCGCACCTTATCTCTTGAGAAGTCCCTGTACGCAAAAGATAACAAACACTCATTCAGATATACGGAAGCCGCCAATAGACTGCCTGAGTGGAAAACGAAACATCCTTTTCTGAAAGAGTGTCATAGTCAGGTGCTCCAGCAGTCCCTAAAAGATCTTGATCGGGCGTACACCAATTTCTTCGAAAAACGGGCCAATTTTCCGAAATACAAGAAGAAGTTCCGACATGACTCTATTCGTTTTCCTCAGGGAGTTGAACTCGATGAGATCAAACAGAAGATTAGGTTGCCGAAAGTTGGCTGGGTGGGATATCGGAAAAGTCAAAATATCATCGGTACGATAAAAAACGTTACCGTTATCCGTCACGGAGAGAAGTGGGATGTCAGCATACAGACAGAGTATGACAACATCCCTCCTGAGACGACTCCTTCTGAAGTAGGGATCGATATGGGGGTCAAACGTTTTGCAACTCTGTCGAACGGAGAGTTTTTTGAACCCATCAGCCCTTTCAAGCGTGAGCAGGAAAAACTTGCGAAGCTTCAAAGGAAGTTAGCCCGACAGAAAAAAGAGAGTAGGAACAGCAGAAAAACGAAACGTAAAATAGCCCGACTGTATCGCCATATCGCCGACAGCCGAAGAGACTTCCTTCATAAGACTTCGACACAGATTGCCCAAAACCACAGCACTGTGTTCGTTGAGGATCTGAAGGTCTCGAACATGTCGGCTTCTGCTGCCGGAACAAAAGAGAATCCGGGTAAAAAGGTTAAGCAGAAGCGCGGTTTGAATCGGTCAATTTTGGACCAGGGATGGTATGGCTTTTTCCAGATGCTCTCCTATAAGCTGGAGCGCAAAGGCGGAAAACTGATCAAAGTTGATTCCAGAAACACCAGCCGAACATGTCCGCAATGCGGTTATGTCTCTGCGGAGAACAGGAAAACGCAAGCCTCTTTTGCGTGTATTCACTGCGGTTACCATGCAAACGCGGATTTGGTCGGAGCAATAAATGTATTAAGGGCCGGACGGGCCCGGCTAGTCTGTGGAAAGAGTGGTGCAGTAAGGCCGCTGTCAGCAGGAACCCAGAGAGACCTGTTGCAGCACTAGGCTACGGCCGCTGCAGAGGTGGTATGGAATCCTCGCCATTTATGACGAGGAGGACGTCAATAGCTTTGCGCTTTCGGATGTAAGCGAAGAAGAAAGTCTGTTCATCGCCAGTCAGGCTGAACAGATGCTTCCCTCCCATTTCTTCGTTCCGCCCTCACTCGACAAATAAGTCTTCTTTCGGCTGACCGCAGGACACTCCCAAATTTAAATACCGAAGCGCTCCTACAGTCAGTTCACTCGTTTGTTTAAATCGACCCCCTGCATAATTGCTTCGCCCCAATCATGCGGCTTCTATCTTTGCGACCACAGGAGTCAAAATGCTAGATCTCAAAGGACTGTTGTCCAAGGCAAGAATGCCGATGGATATCACCCGACGCGGCTTCTTAGAAGTATCAACCGTCGCTGCCGCCATGGCTGCGATGAACGCCGCCCCCGCACAAACCGGTGCACAGCCGTACATCATTCTCTCCACTCCGAAAGGCATCCTCATTGCGGACCCGAGTTTATTGGTCCAACGGCCACCCGAAACATCATACCAACGAAGACGACGGACAATTGGGCTGCTTGCTTAACTGCATGTGCAACCGCGACCCGATGGCTCACGCTCATGTGAACTTCACCCGCAGCGGTCTGCCGATCAAAGAAATGAAGCACATCGCCAAAGTCACTTGGGGTGACGAAAGTGCTGTCGACCAAATCGGTGACTACACACCGATTAACCCCTATAAGATGAAACGCCTTCAGTGGGTTATCGCCAGAACCGAACCGCATAACATGCTTGGGTTGTACTCTTGGATGGCTCCGTGGGAGTACTGCCCCGATGAAAAGAATCAGTACGTCGGCGACCCCAACATGGAAGCCAAGATCTTCTCCGCTGTCACCGGCGTCAATAAGACCGGCGACGATCTGGATAAAGACGGCATCCGCGCTTGGCTGCTGCAGCGTGTCTACACAATGCGTCAGCTGGGTTCCTCCAACATGAGAAAGGACCACGACATGGTTCCGGGATGGATTTACACCGATCCGAAGGACAGAAAGCCCTTCACGAAAGGTACCGTCCGCATGGATCCGGATGACATCAGCAAGAGCTTTGACATCTTCTTTGAGCAGGTTGGCTGCGATAAAGAAACCGGTGTTCCGACAACGGATACTTTGAAGGCCTACCGTCTGGACTTTGTCATCCCTGTTCTGCAGAAAGAAGGTCTCATTAAATAACACGGGTCTTCCATCATGAGTCAACAGGAAAATATCTACGAACTGCCGCTCTTTAAAGCGCACGTACTGCTTTTAGCCGACATCGTGGCCGACTTCAGCGGAAGAACGGAATTGGCCAAAAAAGGGAAAGTAAAAGAGCTTTTTCTTCGTCAGGTCAAAACCGCTCCCGTGCCCGATGCAGCCGAGCTGCAGGCAGCCGCTGAAACCTCTACCGATGCGGTTTTAGAGCGTGCATTAAAGCGCAAAGAACAGCAGGAATTTGAGGTCCAGCTCACGCCGCAGGGTAAGGTTGATCTCTACGAGGCCGAGCATCCGAATCTGCGTCCTAGCCGCAAGGCTTTAAGCCGCAGAGAAATGCTTCGTTCTCTCGTCCGCGGAGATATTCATCCGAGCGACCTGCAGACCGAAGAAGAGCTGGAAGAGGAACTCCCTGAGGATTATTTCGAAACCGTCTGCAAAGCGACCGAAGAAGGCGACTTAGGCGTCTTCTCGATCACCGCACCGGACGGAGCAGAGTACCTCTACTTCAAACCGCTCATGTCGCACTCCTACGCCAGAATTCTAGCGGTCAAAGACAACGCCGAAGCGCTGGTGTGCGATCAAATTAGAGAAAACTCCCGAATTTATCCGCGGCCGGTTCCCTCTCAGATGTTCCTTGAGGCTCCGTTTGATTTTGATGTTCCGACGCTGGAATGTTTGCTTCAATCCATCGGACGGAAAGAAGAAAACAAGGACATCAAGTTCACGCAGACCTCCTCCGGGACGATTTTTCTGTACTCAGACAAATATTTGGACGACGACTTAGCGGAGTTCCTCGCAGAAGAGCAGGAAATGCGTCCGCTTAACCCGTAACCCACAAAGCATTCGAAGGCACAAAATGTCAACTCTCAAAACAACCATTCTCCTGTCCGCACTGGCGTGCTTAGCGATGTCCTCTGCCGCCTTTGCACAAGACAACGTTCCCGTTAAAGCTCCGGAAAGCCTCAAGAACGTTCCCTTTAAAATCGAAGGCGTAGAGGGTTTCCTTCATTCACTCGGAATCGACCCAAAAACTGAGATCAAGCTCTCTAAGAAAGAACTACGGTCTCTCGCCGAATCCAACTACAACGACAAGACGGCCCAACATTTCATGAGCGTGCATGCCCGTCACGGCGTGGGCTGCCTCTCTTGCCACGATCAATCCGAAGTTAAAGGTACGGCTTGGATGGCCTACGTCAGCAATCCTCCGATGAAGCAGGACTGCAAGACTTGCCACACGGTCCAGGCCGACGTATTCAAACACACGGATACGCACAGCAACCTAGACTGCATTGCCTGCCATATGCCCAATATGCCGAAACCGGCCGAATACAGCGAAGATCAGGCCAAGGTCGCAGGCACCGCTTTGTACCGTGCCCATATGTATAAGATCAATCCGTCGCCCGACAAGACTTCCTATGTTAAAAAGGAAGTCAAAGTCGACGGCAAGATCGTATCTCAGTACGAACTGGCTAAAGATGAAAAAGGCCGCGACTTTGTTGATCTGATGTGGAGCTGCGCACGGAATGCGCCTGCTGACTGGACGGTGTTTGAAGGCAAAGGCTGCCACAGCCAGTACACCTCTAAACTTGAAGAAGGTCTTGTCTACAAAGATCAGAAGCAGGTTTACGGCGAACTCGTGAAATGGCAGAACCCGATTAAAGAAGGCTACAAAGAAATTCGCGGTGCAACCGAACGCATCAATAAGCTGCTTGAAGTTACACGACTCGATCGCGATCAAAGAACCCAGGTCCTCTCCTATGTGGATTTGGCCACACAGATTGCCGACATGATCGAAAAAGACGGTTCCTGGGGTGCCCACGCTCATAACTATATGACCCAGCGCATGGCTGCCGCTCAGAATTATGTCCGCAAAGCTCAAGAAATCTTGGACGCAGGAAAGTTCTCCAAGACTGCAGTAGATCCGCTTAAGTAACCGTTCCGAGAGGCCCGGGATCGGGCCTCGGAGAGAAATCATGACAATAGACCGTAGAAAATTCCTAGCCGGCACGGCCCTCGGAGCCGTCACCGCTGTTTTTCTGGACAAGCAGGAAGCAAAGGCCGGTAATGTCAGCGGATATAAGGCTCGGTTTGCGATGATCTTCGACCAGAACAAATGTGTCGGCTGCGGAGCCTGCAAAGAAGCCTGCTCCGAAACCAATCACGTTCCTGCCGGTCAGCTTCGCATGACGCTGGAGCGCCAGTCGCCGCTCGACGGAACGCCTGGCAACCGCAAGTATGTCCGCGTATCCTGCCAGCAGTGTTCCGAGCCGCCCTGCGTGAGAGTCTGTCCGACAGGCGCTGCGCACATAGATCCGGCCACCAACATCGTGACCATGGACAATTCCCGCTGCGTCGGCTGCAAGTACTGCATTGCCGGATGTCCTTACAACGTTCGATTCATTAACGAAGAGACGAAGGCCGCAGAAAACTGCGACTTCTGCCTGCACTCCAAACTTGCCATCGGCGAGCAGCCGGCTTGTGTGCAAGCCTGCCGCTACGATGCGCTGGTGTTTGGAGACACGAACGATCCGAATTCTTACATCAGTAAGATGCTGGCCGTTAAGAACTCCGTGCGTGTACGCGCAGTTCTCGGAACCCATCCGAACCTGCATTACATTCCTAAAGTGAAAGAAGAGGTTTGATATGCAGACCACAGATATCGTCATTGACTTTACGACCGGTTTATCCGGAAGTGTGGCGTGGCCCTGGCCGATTGCCGTCTACCTTTTCTTAGCCGGTATTTCGGGCGGTGCGGTGGCCCTTGCCATCACCATCAATCTCTGTAAAGGGACGCACGCCGACAATCCTCAGATGAAGGCTGCCACCATGGTAGGCCTGGTCACCATTCTTTTAGGCATGGTGTGCTTGGTACTTGACCTGACGGACCCCTTCAACTTCTGGCGCATTCTGATCTTCTACAACCCGACCTCGGTGATGAGTATCGGTGTTGCGGCTTTGCTCTTCTATATCCCGCTGCTCTTTGTTTTGACGCTTCTAGTTTTCAGAGACTTGCCGATATTGAAGTTTTTAAAGCCGCTCACCGACTTCCTCGCGCACTTCCGAGTTGTGCTGGACTGGGTGGTCATGATCCTGGCTGTTGTGATCTGCGCTTACACCGGCTTCCTGATCTCCGCGCTGATTCGCTTCCCGCTGATCAACACGGCAGTTCTTCCGGCCTTGTTCGTCGCTTCGGGCTTTTCCGCCGGCTGCGCCGCGATTCGGCTCTTTGCGATTTGCTTCGGTGCAAAGCGAGAAGACTCCTCCATGCATATCCTGCATGTGGCTGAATACCCGATCATCCTGGTTGAAGCGATGTGCATCTTCATGATCGCCGTCTCTTTGATCACCGGCACGGAAGTGGCAAAAATTGCGTTCACTGCATTCACAACCGGTGTTTGGGCTTGGGTCTTCTAGCTCGGCGCTATCTTCGTCGGCATGATTGTTCCAATCACTTTGAGCTTCTTCCGCTCTGCAGCCTGCTTCTACTTAAGCTGCATTTCGGCAATCGCCGGCATGATGTGCCTGCGTCTGTTCATTCTTTACGCGGGACAGCTGAACGGATTGAATTAAACAAAAATAACTGAAACCTTCAATTTCTCCTGGGCGGCCACCGATGATTTGGTGCCGCCTCTTTTTCTAGAAGTTTCCCAAAATCTACTTTTGAGCACTCCCTCTTAAGAAGCGTGTAATTAGTTAAATAAATCAGTTGGTTACACAGAGAGTTAAACATACCCATCACTTGAAATCCCGCTGAAACCTCTACTCTCGCAATATCTTCTTTTTACTCTCTTGCTTAACGTTAAGTAATCGACTATTTATTAGTGTTGATAAAATTAGAACAAATCGGAGGCTTTATGGAAACAATTTTGGCGCCGCTCCCTCTTGGAACTTCGGACTTCTCCGCATTGCGCAAAAGCGGCCAAATTTATGTCGATAAAACAGGGTTGATCTACAAACTCGCCTCTAAGCGCCAGAAGTTTTTCCTTTCGAGACCTAGACGCTTCGGAAAATCCTTGCTGCTTTCGACATTCGAATCCCTCTTCAAATACGGATTAAGAGATTTCCATGGCCTAGAAATAGAGTCTTTATGGAAAGACGATAGCACTTATCAAGTTATACGATTGGATTTCTCCAATTTGAAAGGCTTTTCCTCTGCAGAAGAATTTAGTGAACTTCTCGACCAGTACCTCCTTGATACTTTAACTGTCAACCGACTTGTCAGTCCTATAAAGACTGAGAAGGAAGGTCTTCGTGCATTTATCGGTTGGTTGGCCCTGCAAGCTGACAATTCTGTAGTACTGCTCCTTGATGAATACGACACTCCGCTCACTACTTGTCTAAATAAACCAGAACTATTCGATGAAGTCAGAAAGAAACTTTGGAGACTCTACGCCGCTTTTAAGCAATGGGATGGAGCAATAAGATTTTTCTTCATGACCGGAATTGCAAAATTCAGCCAAACCAGCATCTTTTCCGAACTCAATCACTTTACAGATATTTCTTTAATGTCTGAGTTCGGTTCGTTGCTTGGATATTCTCACCAAGAAGTACAAAAGTACTTTTCGGGTTATCTCGAGCAGGCATCTTTCCAGCTCGGCATTGAAAAAGAAAAACTCCTGGAAGAGTTGACACTAAATTACGATGGATTTTGCTTTGAAAGAACAGCTACTCAACGCGTCTTTTCCCCTTGGTCACTATTGAAATTTTTGAATTTTCCCTCAAATGGTTTTGACAACTATTGGTATGAAAGCGGCGGACAACCAGGGGTATTGCTCGAATATCTAAAATCCCACTCTACTTTGAAACCTGAGGAATACGAAAGCGAAAAACAAGTCCAACTTGATGACCTGGCTCTTTCCGCAAAATTCTCTCTTTTGGAGGATAAAGTTCTGCTTGCGCAGACCGGCTACCTGACGATTAAAGCAGTGAGAGGTACAACCGTAACTCTGGGCTATCCCAATAGAGAGGTTAGCGTTTCGATGGCGCGCCTCTATGCGGAAGTCATTTTAGATAAAAAAGCCATCAACAGGGCTGGAGAGGGTTATCTTGCAGACTACTTGGAAAGAGGGGATCTCCGCGCTTTCGTAGAAGAAGTAAATCGCATTATTCTTGGAATTGATTATCAGGCCTTCCCTCTTACTAGCGAGGCCAGCTGCCGGTCTGCGTTATCTATCATGGTAAGCAGCTCCAGTGCCTTAATAACTGCTAGAAGTGAAGTTCACAATGCTCACGGAAGAAGTGATCTGGAAATTCAAACTGATAAAAATTACTGGGTTTTGGAATTCAAATTTTGTCGAGAACACGATTCTCAGGAATCACTCCTCCAAGAAGCCGTTCGTCAAATGAAAACAAGACATTATGGAAAGCAACTAGCAAAGTGCAATTTAATAAGAGCGGCGATGGTCTTCTCTCAAAAAGATAGACAATTCACACGTTGGGCAGAAGTCTCCGGCTAATCTATTGAGACTTGTTCTCTAGAAACCGTCCACGAAAGTTATCCAGATCCGTTAAAGCACAAAGAGCATGAAGAAGGAATTAGACGGAGTTATTTGGGATCTAAACGAATTGTCATTTGAAACTCCCTTTCCATCCGATCGTGGAAAATCCTGTTCATTTTTTCTTCAAAGCCTAGCGACATTCACCTGGAACACGCTACGTTCTTTTGAAGATAATCCAGCGACTCTCACTCAAACAACTTCCATATTGGCAGGCCATTCTGTCAGCGGACTCAGCAAACTCGATTTGCTGCAGATCAAAAATTTCGGTGACGGTGCAAGAGCATTGGCAGGCCTCATCCAGGAAGACAAATTTGAGTTATCCACTTCGACAGCCTGTCATCTACACAACTACGTCGGAAAAGAAGACGCCTTGGAATGGGGTGTCATTCGGTCGAGAGTTGTCAGCCTACATAACATTTCATTTGTCCCTCCGACCAAAGATCTCGAGAACATTATTCAAAACGGCTTCCACTTTCTGCAACATGAAGTCGCCAATCCTGTGGAACGCGCCATCGGCGTTTTTCTTTTCATGACACGAAATCAACCGTTCTATGATGCGAACAAGCGAACCGCTTCTTTGATGATGAACGGCTGTCTGATGGCAAACGGATACTCCCCGATTACGGTTCTGAATCAAAATTCCGAAGAGTTCCATCGTGAGCTGGGCTCGTTTTACGAATCCGGTAACGCCAACAATATGTTCAGATTTTTCCAAAAGACAATCCAAGAACTCTATTCAGAAGAGCAGTACAAAAGCTTTTCTGCAAACAGTAAGTAAGCTAAGCACAGACCTGAAGAAACTATCGCAATTCTTCAGGTCCGCTTTACTTAAAAAAATCACTTCCAGTTTTCTAAAGCCGCCGCGTTCCTTCCGGCGACCCTTCCGAAAACCATTGCGTCAGCATTTGCGCAAGCGCCTTGGTAGGTCAAGCCCCAAGTAGAACCGAGCTCTCCTGCAACATAAAGACGCGGGATCGGCTGGCCGAACGGATCCAAAACTTCCGCCTTCACAGATTTCTTCGGGCCTCCCATTGTGTGGTAGGTGACAGGAACCAGTTTCACGGCGTAGAATGGTCCTTCTTCAATCGGAGCTGACCAGCTCTTTACGTCACGTCCGACAAAGACAGCCTTCATATTCGGATCTGCCGTCAGCGTACGACCGTATTCAGTATCGATGCCTTTTTCTCTCAAATCGCTGTTCCAGCGTTTAACTGTTGCAGAGAGAACGGACGGGTCGGCAATGCCAAGTTTCTTTGCCAGCTCTTCAATCGTATCGGCCTTAATGATGACGCCGGAATCAATTTCTTTTTGATTGTCCTTGCTCCATTTATAGCCTTCGCGATTGATTGCCCAACCTGAACCGCCGTTGGAAATGAGCGGACCGGCTTTCAGGTAGCTCGAGTCCATAATCATGTAGCACGGAATTCTCGGATAACGATGATTAATGGCGTCGAAATTATTAACAGCCATCCAAGAGCAGTGGTAGTCGAGCTTTTTCTCATTCACAAAGCGTTTACCATCCTGGTCAACCCAAATAAAAGCCGGTTGTCTGGTAACCATAGCAATACCGGCTTTAACTCCGGGAACTTGAACGCCCAAAGGAGCAGAAACCGAATTCATATGCCACAAGTCGCATCCCATGGACTGGGCCATCAAGAGTCCGTCTCCGGTATGGGCAGGACTACCGAGGTAAGCCATCGGATTTCCGTAAATATAGCGAGCCATCAATTCAGGATTAGATTGGAAGCCTCCGGTGCAAATCACAACGGCTTTGTTGGCTTTCACAAAATAAGGTTTGCCTTCGTATACGGCCTCGACACCAAGAACCTCATTGCCTCTCCTCACCAATCTTCTGGCAGGACAATTAACAAGAACCGGAATATTTCTCGCCTTTACTGCGCGGTCAAAGACTCCAAAGAGTCGATCTCCGCCTTTCGCGCCGGGAACGTTTCGCATCGACATCTTATTCACGCAGTCGGCGCCCGGCAAATTTTGGTATCCCGCATGACCGTATACGCCGATCTTTCCTTCCGGAGCCAGCGAAGAAACATAGTCGCCTAAATGAAGAGACTCTTCACAGAACAAATCCAGAAGATCCTTGTCCCATTCGGAGCGAGACAACTCATACAGCGCCTTTTGGAACTTGTAATAGTCTTCTTTGTTTGTCGGAACGACAAAGCCGCCGGAAGAAACCGAAACGTTTCCGCCTCCTGCCGGCGTTTTCTCGAGGATGAGAACCTTTGCTCCTGCATCTGCCGCAGCAATCGCTGCGTTAGATCCCGCGTTGCCGTAACCGAGAACAAGAACATCTGTCTCATTGTTCCATTTCGGCATATCTTCCGCATGTGCGACTTCGATCGCGACACTCATTCCGACCGGTGCCGCAGCAAGCGATAGAGAGCTCTTGAGTAAGTTTCGTCTTGTTGTCATCTGCCTCTCCTTGACGAGGTGGTTGGAATCCCTTCTGTATATACCTAATTTTTGGGAGAGTCAACGAATAATTTTGTGTGCTACTAAAATCCGCTAATCCCTGCCGCGACAAAGGCTTGAAGTTTGCTAATCAACATGTGCGAAATGGCCGCACGGACATTCAAGCAAACAAGAAAAATACAAAAATATAATTGATATTGATAATCGTTATTATTTATGTTATATTGCTCCTATCGGTTGATTGAATTCAATCTTCTCCTTTGAAGCATAGAGTTCTCACGCAACTCCTTGTCAGCAAAAGAGCAATTGGGGTGTAAAATTTTGGGCGAGAGTCATTAGGCTCCCGCCCTTTTCTTATCCTTTTCTGGCCCGTTTCCAATATCCGCTTCATTAATAATTGAGGCGGACAGACCAAAGACAAAGCTCAAAACTCGTCTGACACAATTTCATACAAACGTAAATGCGAATCGTTCTCATTTTATGATATGATTTCAATCACTGGATGACGTCTTTTGAGACAGAAATCTTCTCCTTGGAGCAATCCAAAGAAATGGGGTGAAAATATTTTATGCGGAAGGTCTTTCGACCTTCCGCTTTTTTTTCATTTTTTAAAGTGTACCGTCTGAACCGGATCGGCGTTCCCTCCGAACCTCACCGGGGAATCAAAAGACTCTGCCTCCGTCGTCGGCAGGAGATCGTCCCGCTCAAACTTCACTTCCGAAGTCTTCATGGCAGTGAGCGACATAATCGCGCCTGTAACCACCGCCCACGGAGATTCTTCTTTCTTTAAGGCGGCGTCAATGGCAGCGATATGCCTTGCAGCGCCATCCAGCAATGCCTGAGCTTCCGCATCATCCAGCCCGGATAAAAACTCTAAGAACATGGGCAGATAATCCGGAAATTCATTGCTTTGGATCGTAAGCCCGCGCTCTTCATAGAGCTTTTTAAGGTTGATCATCGCCGAGCCGCGCTCCCGAGAATCTCTGTGCATGTGCTCAAAAAGGTTCAAACTCGCTTTCTTGCCGATATCAAAAGTCGCCACATACTCTTTCTGCAAATCGGCCATCGGCGTCTCAATCATGTGATTGATAAAAATCTCGAGCGCCTCCTTCTGATCTTTAGCAAGCGTCGATTCTGCAACGGCTGCCTTGATTTCCTGCAGATTATCTTTGAGCACTGCGTCCGGATACAAAAGCAGGCAAGCCAGCGCTTTTAACCCCAAATTCACATCATTCTCCTCTAACTTTCGTTATTCGTATGTTAGTGAATGACGTCTCGTCAGCCCCTTAACCTCTGCTCAATTCGAACAAACAAAGGGTTACAAATTGGAGTGCGCCCATAGAATGAGAACAAACCCGAATAAAAGTTCGAGTTCCGTTTCTAGTTAAATAAGGAAAAAATATGCGTCCAGATATCAAGGTTTGGAATCCTGAAAATCCGGCCCAATGGAATAAGACGCTAGCATGGACGACTGTGTGGCTAAGTACCTTCAGCCTGACTCTAGGCTTTTGCGCTTGGTTCTTGGTCCCGTCTCTCGCCCCGAGATTAAACGAAATCGGCTTTTCGCTCACCCACAGCCAGCTCTACTGGCTTGTTGCTATGGTGGGTCTTTCCGCAGGTACGCTGCGTATTTTGTGGACTTTCTTACCCCCGATTCTCGGTACCAGAATTCTTGTCACACTCTCAACGGGTTTGCTTTTAATCCCGCTCTTCTGCTGGGTATACGCGGTCCAGCATCCTGACACTCCCTATTGGATGCTGATCTGCTTTGCGCTTTTAAGCGGCATCGGCGGCGGCACTTTCTC
Source organism: Parasutterella sp. (assembly GCF_057870745.1). Classification (NCBI taxonomy): domain Bacteria; kingdom Pseudomonadati; phylum Pseudomonadota; class Betaproteobacteria; order Burkholderiales; family Sutterellaceae; genus Parasutterella; species Parasutterella sp. The sequence goes on from NZ_DBMALT010000035.1 coordinate 12,546, forward strand.
CGGCTTAATGGCCTCTACAAACTACTTCTTCCCGAAGCATGAAAGAGGATTAGCCCTCGGTATTCAGGGCGGTCTTTCCGACTTCGGTACCGGCTTGGTCCAATTCGTCACGCCGCTTGTCATCGGCTTCTCCGCCTTTGCGTTCTTAGGCGACGGTCAAGTCGCGCACCTCCCTGACGGCAAGACAGTTACATACTGGCTGCAGAACGCCTCCTGGGTCTGGATTCCTCTGGTCGCAATCATCACGATCCTCTCCTGGCTCTTCCTGCGTTCCGTCCCGGTCTCCGGCAACGTCAAACAAGAGTGGACCATCTTCGGCAACAAACATACTTGGTTCATGACGCTCTTCTATTACGGAACTTTTGCTACGTTTGCCGGCCTCGGTGCTCAGCTGGGTCTGCTCGGCAACCATACTTTTGCCGGTATTGAAGGCGCTCCGAGCGCCGTTGCGCTTGCCTGGTTGGGCCCGGTTATCGGCGCCCTTTCCCGCGTCGGCGCAGGCCAGGTCTCCGATAAGATTCGCGGCGGCCGAGTCACGACAGTTATGGCCGTCTGCAACATCATTGGTCTGCTTGCCCTTTGGCTCTACAAACCTACAACCGTATCCGGCTGCTGGATTTGGCTCCTCGTGATGTTCTGGGTCTTCTTCTGGACCGGCGTGGGCAACGCTTCCACCACTGAACAGATGGCTGTCCTCTTCCCGCCGCTTCAGGGCGGTGCCGTGGTCGGCTGGACCTCCGCTGTCGGTGCATACGGTCCGTTCACGATCGGTATGCTGCTGGCTGAATGCGGTGCGGGCGCAATGTTCGGTATCTCGACACTGATCTTTGTCGCCATCCTGGCCATCAACGTTTACTACTACGATAGAAAGAACGCCCCGGATCTTTGCTGATCGTTCTTTCTCACCTCAAAGAAATTGCTTTAATTGGAGAACAAAATGTCCGGAATCATGAAGTCCTCCCTGTTCTTCGCTAAGAAGGTCGGTTCGTACTCAGACGGCTGGGGCGAAGTGACCGCAGAAGACAGGACTTGGGAACAGGCTTACCGGGATCGATGGGCACACGACAAAATCGTGCGTTCCACCCACGGCGTGAACTGCACCGGCTCCTGCAGCTGGCAGGTTTACGTCAAGGACGGCATCGTCGTCTGGGAAACGCAGGAAACCGATTATCCGCCCACGCCCCCGGGAGTACCAAACCACGAACCTCGCGGCTGTCCTCGCGGTGCAAGCTACTCCTGGTATCTGTATTCCGCTTCCCGCGTGAAACATCCTTTGATTCGTGCCGAATTAAAGGCCGCTTGGGAAGAAGCCCGCAAGACCATGAAGCCAATGGAAGCCTGGGCTTCCATCGTCGAAAATCCCGAAGTCCGTAAGTCCTACACCGCTGCCCGCGGCTTAGGCGGCTTAGTTCGTACAACTTGGGATGAAGCTCTTGAAATAATCGCTTCGGCTAACCTTTATACGATTAAGAAATACGGTCCTGACCGTATTTCCGGCTTCTCTCCGATTCCGGGCTACTCCATGGTGTCCTACGGTGCAGGTACCCGGTACCTGAGCCTCATCGGCGGCGCACTCCTCTCCTTCTACGATTGGTACTGCGACCTGCCGCCGTCTTCTCCTCAGACTTGGGGCGAACAGACCGACGTTCCGGAATCCGAAGCCTGGTACTACTCGAGCTACATCATTGTTTGGGGTACCAACATCTCAATGACCCGTACGCCAGATGCGCACTTCTTAACCGAAGCCCGCTATAACGGCACTAAGGTCGTTAACGTCTGCCCGGACTACTGCGAAGTCACCAAAGACGCCGACTGGTGGATTCATCCGAAACAGGCCACAGACGCAGCACTCGCTATGGCGGTAAGCCACGTCATTTTCAAAGAATTCCACTACGACCATCCGGATCCTTATTTCACCGAGTACTGCCGCAACCTCACCGACTTCCCGATCCTTGTGATGATGGAGCCGCGCGAGGACGGTCATTTCACTGCCGGCCGTACAGTTCGCGCCTGCGACTTAGGCTATAAGGAACCCGAATGCAACAACCCCGAATGGAAGACGATTGTTTGGGACGAGCTTTCCGATAAGCCGGCAGTTGCTCAGGGCTCTATGGGCTACCGCTGGGGTCAGAAGGAAGGCCAGGACTTAGGCAAGTGGAATCTGCATGAAGTTGACGGAGAAACTGGCAAAGCCATTAAACCTCAGCTCACATTCCTGAAGAATTCGGATGCCGTCATCGATGTCGATTATCCGTACTTCGGCGGCCGCAAGCGCGACGGTTTTCCGAACAACCCCATGAACTCTGAAGTCATGGTCCGCAAGGTTCCTGCAAGAAAGATCCAGGTCGACGGCAAAGATGTTTACGTTGCCACCGTTTTTGATCTCTTTGGCAGCTACCTCGGTGTTGACCGCGGTCTAGGCGGCGAATGCGCCAAGAGCTACGCCGACAACATTCCGTTCACACCTGCTTGGCAGGAAAAGATCACCGGCGTCGAAGCACAGTACGCCATCACACTCGGACGAGAATTCGCGACTGCCGCGTCCAAGACTCAGGGCCGCGCCTGCGTGCTGATGGGTGCGGGCGTCAACCAGTGGTTCCAGACCGATAACACCTACCGCTCCATCATCAACATTCTGTTGATGTGCGGCACCTGCGGCGTCCCGGGCGGCGGCTGGTGTCACTATGTAGGTCAGGAAAAGATTCGTCCGGAAGCCGGCTGGGGCGAGTACTCCTTCGCCAAGGACTGGGAACCGGCTACTCGCCACATGAATTCGACGAGCTACTTCTACGAGCACACCGATCAGTGGCGTTACGAACGCATTCCGCTCTCGGACATGCTCTCTCCGCTTGCCGATACCAAAGTCTTTGACGGTACCTACATTGACTACAACATTCAGAGCGAACTGATGGGATGGCTTCCTTCGGCTCCTCAGCTCAATGTCAATCCGACAAAGATCGCAGCGGCTGCGAAAGCTGCCGGATCTGATCCGGAACAGTACCTCATTAATCAGCTTAAAGACAGAAGGATTTCCTTCAGCTGCCTGGATTTAGACGCCGAAGAAAACTGGCCGCGCAACCTCTTCATTTGGCGCTCCAACGTGCTCGGTTCTTCCGGTAAGGGCCAGGAATACTTCCTGCGTCATCTCCTCGGAACAGAAAACGGCATATTAGGCAGCGAGCTGGACGGCTCTGACAAAGAGCTCATGCCGCTCATGGAAAAGTGGCGTCCTGCGCCTCAAGGCAAGCTGGACCTCCTTGTTAACATGGACTTCCGCATGAGCACGACTTCGATTTACTCGGATATCGTGCTTCCGGCAGCCACCTTCTACGAAAAGAACGATATCAACACGACGGATATGCACAGCTTCATTCATCCGTTCGTGAAAGCCGTTCAATGCTCTTGGGAAGGCAGAAGCGACTGGCAGACATTCAAAGACATCTCCAAGAAGCTCTCTGAAATTGCCGCCGAATATGCGGACGACTTCGGCAGCGTCACCGACGTGGTACTCACGCCGCTCGGTCACGACTCTCCGCATGAACTCGGCCAGGCGCTTGACGTTAAGAACTGGTACAAGGGCGAGTGCGACCTGATCCCCGGCAAGACGGCTCCGTTAATTCACGTCATTGATCGTGATTACCGCACGATTTACGACAAGTACACCTCGATCGGACCGCTGCTTACCACCAACGGCGGCGGAAACCGCGGTATCAAATGGAACCTGGATCCGGAAATCACGGAACTCTGTCAGTTAAACGGCACAGTTCAAGAAGGCGTGGCCAAGGGGCGTCCGAAGATGGAAACGGATATCAATGCCGCCAACTTCATTCTTCGTGTGTCTCCGGAAACCAACGGTGCGCTCTCCTTCAGAAGCTGGTCCTTTGTTAAGGATCAGTGCGGTGTGGATGCAAGCTTCCTTTCCGAAGGTCACATCGCCGATAAGATCACCTTTGATGATCTGGCGCATCGTCCTGCTAAGACCTTCAGCGCGCCTGACTGGTCCGGCACGGAAAACGACGAAATTCCTTATGTGGCTTTCTGGCAAAACAAGTACCTGCTCCTGCCGTGGCGCACGATTACCGGCCGCCAGCAGTTCTACCAGGACCACAGTTGGATGAGAGCCTTCGGTCAGCAGTTTGCTCAGTACAGAGCTCCGGCGAACCAAAGAGCTTTGACCGGTTACCGTGATGTCGCCGATAACGGCAACAAGGCCATCATTCTTAACTTTATGACAGCCCACCAGAAGTGGGGCATCCATTCCACCTACTATGACAACGAACGCATGCTGACGCTTTCTCGCGGCGGTCCTGTCGTATGGATGAGCGATATCGATGCGGCCAACGCCGGCATCGTTGATAACGATTGGATTGAGTGCTGGAACGCCAACGGTGCGGTCGTCGGTCGTGCCATTGTTTCTTCCCGTATGCCGGAAGGACTCTGCGTTATGCAGCACGCCACGGAAAAGACGGTCAACACCCCGGGTTCGGAAGTCACCGGACTGCGCGGCGGCGACCATAACTCTCCGACACGCGTTATTTTGAATCCGACGCATATGATCGGCGGCTACGGCCACTTGTCATACGCCTTTAACTATTACGGCACGATTGCCCCGAACCGCGACGACTTCGCATGGGTCAGAAAGATGAATAAAGTGGACTGGATGGATGAAGAAGCGGACAAGAAAGGAGGTGCAGTATGAAGATTCGTGCTCAAATCGGCATGGTCCTGAATCTGGACAAATGCATCGGCTGCCACACCTGCTCCGTCACCTGTAAGAACGTTTGGACGAATCGTCCCGGAACCGAATATATTTGGTTTAACAACGTTGAAACCAAACCCGGCGTCGGTTATCCGAAGAGCTGGGAAGATCAGCAGAAATGGACGGGCGGCTGGGAACTGCACAACGGCAAGCTGCGGCTGCGCCGCGGCTCCAAGCTGGGACTGCTCTCCGGCATTTTTGCCAACCCAAAACTGCCTCAGATCGACGACTACTACGAGCCGTTTACCTTTGATTATCAGAACCTTCAGAAAGCGCCGCGCATGAAAACATGCGTCACCGCGCAGCCGATCTCTTATCTGACCGGCAAGAAGATGAAGAAGATCAACGGTTCTGCAGCGTGGGACGACAACTTGGGCGGCATCGACATCAGAACCGTCGATGACGTGAACTTAAAGAACGTCGAGCGCGAGATTTACGCTCAGTACAAGAACACATTCCTCTTCTATCTGCCGCGTCTGTGTGAACACTGCCTGAACCCAGCCTGCGTCGCAAGCTGCCCTTCCGGTTCTATTTACAAACGCGAAGAAGACGGCATCGTCCTCGTTGACCAGAACAAGTGCAAGGGCTGGCGTATGTGCATGAGCGGCTGCCCCTACAAGAAGGTCTACTACAACTGGACCACCGGTAAGGCAGAAAAATGCATTTTCTGCTACCCGCGTGTTGAGTCCGGCCTTCCTACAGTATGCGCCGAGACCTGCGTGGGACGTATCCGCTACATGGGTGTCATGCTTTATGACGCAGACAAGATCAAAGACCTTGCCTCCACTCTGGACGAAGGCGATCTGTATGAGGCACAGCGTCAGATCTTCTTAGATCCGAATGACCCGGACGTCGAAGCGGCTGCTTTAGAAGCCGGCATCTCGCACGATTGGATCGAAGCTGCTAAGGCTTCTCCGATTTACAAGATGATTTCCAAGTGGAAGATCGCACTTCCCCTGCACCCGGAATTCAGAACGCTTCCGATGGTCTGGTACGTCCCGCCGCTTTCTCCGATTGCGCAAGCGGTTGACGTGGGCAAGCTCTCCATGAAGGGGTTTATCCCCGACGTGCAGAGCCTGCGCGTTCCGATGCAGTATCTGGCTAACCTTCTCGCGGGCGGCAACGTTAAGCCCGTCGTCGAAGCATTAAGCCGCCTGCTCGCAGAAAGAACGATTTTGCGCAAGTACTCGGATAACGCCGGCACCAGCCAGTTCCTGACTTGCGAAATTCTGCCGGAACAGCTCCAAGGCATTGAAGAAATCAATGAACTCAAGGCACTCGGCCTCACGGTTCAGGATGTCTGCGATATGCACCGGCTGCTTGCCATTGCGGACTATAAGGAGCGCTTTGTCGTTCCGTCTGCAAATCGCAACACCGAGGCCGCCGTTCTTATGCAGGGCAGCCAAGGTTACAACCTCGGCGGCGGAGAAGACATGAGACGCCGTGCGGATTCGCTGTTCGGCGGTCCGATGAACCGCAAGATTATTCCTCTGTTTGAGGAATATCAGCGAGCTCCGGACTCTACTCAGGGAGGTAAATAATGAGCAGCTTTACACTTGCATGGCACTTCCTGATATTCGGAGTGCTGCCTTATGTCGTTATCGCCGTTCTGGTGCTCGGCAGTCTGGCGCGTTTTGTTCTGGCGCCCTACAGCTGGAAGAGCCAGAGCAGCGAGATCTTGGATAAGAAAGACATCTTTTGGGGTGCCAACCTTTTCCACATCGGCGTGATTTTCCTCTTCTGCGGACACTGCTTCGGTCTGTTTACGCCGACCGAGTGGCTCAACGCAGCCGGCCTGACACCGCGTCTGCACCAGATGATGGAAATTATCTGCGGCGGTCTCTCGGCAATCGTGGCGATCACCGGTCTGATTATTCTGACTTGGCGCCGTTTAACCAACGAGCGTGTCAGAGCGGCCTCCCGTCCGAGTGACTTCTGGGTTTTGTTCCTGCTGCTTACCGTCATCATTCTCGGTATCGGCTGCGTCGTGAATTCTTACTTTTACGACCGTTCCGGAGCGACGATCATTTTGTTAGGCGCATGGGTCCGAGGCCTCTTCTCCTTTGATTACCAAGCCTGGCAGAATATTCTCCTGGTTCCGGATTGGCAGAAAGGACACATCTTTGTCGGTTTGATCATTTTCCTGATCGTTCCGTTCACAAGGCTAGTTCACATTTGGAGCGGCTATTTGTCAGTGTTCTATCTGATCAGACCGCACCAGATTATGCGTGCCAATAACGGCAAACCTGTCAACTACCTCGGCCTGAAGGGCCGAGGCTTGAAATAGCCTCTAGTTGACTAGCCTCAGTCTGTCGTTTTGAGGACTACGTTGGTTGGGAATGCTCAGGCACCGCGGGATGCAGATCCTAGTCCCGCGCTCTGCGGCCGATGGTTAAAAGCTCTGAGAGGTAGGAGCGGTGCTGTCGGCTTGAAACCCCTGCCAACATTGGCGAAGGATCACAACCGGTCGAAAGACCGAGGAGCAAAACTTGCGAGTATTTGTCCTAAACAAACGCGGAAAGCCGCTGATGCCTTGTTCTCCGGCAAAAGCGCGCCATCTGCTTAAAGAGAAGAAAGCTATTGTGGTAAGGCGCACGCCTTTCACCATTCAGCTCACGATTGCGACCGGCGAGTCCAAACAGCCGGTGAGTCTGGGTGTTGATGCCGGATACAAATATGTCGGCCTTTCCGCATCAACGGAAAAGGCTGAACTTTATGCATCCGAAGTCGAACTCCGTCAGGACATCACCGATCTGCTCTCTGCTCGTCGTTCGCCGTGCTCGCAGAAACCGCAAAACGCGCTACCGTGCACCGAGGTTCGACAACCGCATCCGCACCAAGCGCAAAGGCTGGCTTGCTCCGTCGGTTGAAAACCGAATCAACGCGCACTTATCGCGCATCGAAACGGTTCTTCGAATGCTGCCGGTCACGAAGATCACCGTGGAAACGGCGTCCTTCGACATGCAGCTGCTGAAGGATCCCGACATTTCGGGAAAAGAGTACCAAGAGGGCGAACAGCTCGGCTTCTGGAACGTCCGCGAGTATGTTCTTTTCAGAGATGGGCACGTTTGTCAGCATTGTCACGGCAGATTGAAAGATCCGGTACTCAATGTTCATCACCTGAAAAGCAGACGTACCGGCGGAGATTCGCCCGGCAACCTGATTACGCTTTGTGAGACGTGCCATAAGGCGCTTCATCGCGGTGAAATCACGCTGAAGGCAAAGCGCGGACAATCATTCCGTGCGGAGACCTTCATGGGAATTATGCGCCGGGAGGTTTTGGACCGCCTGAAGGCGTCGCATCCGAAGCTAGAGGTGCAAAACACCTACGGCTACTGGACCAAGCATGCGCGGATCTCGAATGGCATTGTCAAATCGCATTGTGCGGATGCTTTCTGCATCGCCGGCAATCTTGGCGCCAAAAGGCTAGGCGAATTCCTATTCCAGAAGCAGACTCGCCGGAACAACCGGCAAATTCACAAACTCTCCATCCTCAAAGGCAGCCTGCGAAAACGCAACCAGGCGCCCTTTGAGGTCAATGGCTTCCGTCTTTTTGACAAGGTAGCCTACCAGGGGGATGAAGGCTTTATTTTCGGCCGTCGATCATCTGGATTCTTTGATATTCGAAGGCTTGACGGTACCCGCATTTCAGCCGGAATTAACTATAAAAAGCTACGCCTGTTGGAAAAGAGAAGAACCTATTTAACAGAAATTAGAAAGGAGGAGGCGCTTCCTCCCCTGCCTGAAGGCAGGGGTCTCCGCGCCTAAATGTGATGACGTAATTCGGTAGGGTCTTCATTGCAAGAGCTCGGTTTTCCGAGCCTTTGCTGTTTTAGGCTTACGTATGAAAATTCTTGAGTTCGGAAAACTCAGTGCGTGGCTTCCTTGACTGCCGTCCAAACCAACGCAACTCCAAAAGCCCCGAATATCGCACCGCAGATGCCGTCAATCCACTTTCCGGATTTCCGATAAAAAGTCTTGGGTTTCGGCATTCCGAGAATTAAGGCCACGAAAGAGAACCAAAGAAGACTTTCGAGGACGACAACCGCATAAATCACGCCGGCTTCCGTGCTGCCCATATCTCCTGTAACGAACAAAGAAAACACGGAGCTAAAGTAAATCAGAGCTTTAGCGTTGGATAAATTCGTTAAAAGCCCAACGATAAAAGAACGCATGCCGGATCCGGCTGTCTGCACTTCTGCCTGAGGTGCTGTTCCCTTCTTAAATGCGCTCTTGAGAAGAAGGTAAGCAAGCCATCCTAAGTACAAGCCGCCAAGCAGCATGATCACTTGCTGCAGCCACGCAAAGCGTTCAAAAAGCCACTGCAGCCCGAGAAGCGACAAAGCAGCCCAGAACGCAACGCCCAATGTAATCCCTAAAACGCAGCACAGCGCTTCTTTTCTGGAGCGGCCGACTGCAGTCTGCATGACGATAAAGCAATCCGGCCCCGGAGACATAAGCGCAATCAGGTGAACAGCGGCGATCGTAAAGATGGTTGAGAACATGATTTGAGGTTCCTTTTTTTCAAAAATTATAGTATTCGACTAGGCTGTTCTTTTCTTCCTCAGGAACAAAACTCATACTCATCTGCTCACGACAGAAGCCTTCGAAAAAGCAACGCCCCGCTGAGCTCCGCCGTTTTCAGGCCGGAGAGCGAGGCGTCACGCTGGTCTTCCAAATGAAGTCAGAAGGTATGGTGCAAGCCTAAGCCCAAGCTCCAGGACTTGAAATTCTCTTCGACCGCCTTTTCTTTAAACATCTTTCCGGCGGTTGCATAAGCGCTCCAGCCGTAAACAAAGGTGCGTTTAGAGAGCGGATATTCATATGCCGCACCGACTGTGAAGCGATTGAATTTGTCATTGGAGAGCTTTGTGTCATCCACTACAACGCCGTCGGCAGACTTAACCTTGCCGAATCCGTAGTTGGCAGCAACTTTAAAGGTACCGCCGGCTGCCGGTACTTCTGCGCCCAACGTGAAGGCATTTTGATTCATGCCTTTACCGGAAACCCAAACATCTTCCAATTGATCCAGAGTGTGGAAACGATTGGCGTATTGGTAGCCGAAGAAAGCCTTGGCCACTTCAAAGTCATATGTTGCGCTCAGGCTATAAACCATCGTGGCTTTGTTTTTGTCTTCTTCGGATTTATTGTCAAAGCGTTCAACAATACCTGCTAAAGACAAATTTCCGATTTCATATGTCAGACCCAATCCGTAGTAGTGGCTGTTGTGGGACCATTTTGCTGTATCGTCTTCAACACCGTTGGAATACTGTGCGTGGATTTTGAGGCCGCCAAATTCCGGAGAAACATAAACAATACTGTTGTTATTGATTTGACCGGTAACGAATGTATTTCCCAATCCGGCCTGTAGATAGTCGGTGCCGAACGGAGAAGCATCCCAAATCGAATAAGTGCCTTCATAAGAAGCTAAGCCGCCCATACGGCCGAATGCAACTTCACCGAAGTTACCCGATAAAGAAAGTGTCGCCTGTTTGCTAAAAGCCTTTCCTTCTTCCCCTGTTGCGCCGCTATCCATAGCAAAGCCGTTTTCCAAAAGGAAGCCGACGGAGTACCCGTTTCCTAAATCCTCAGAACCTTCGATACCCCAAACGCTGCCTCCTGCAATGCCGTCTTCGAGAGAAACAGTAGCGTCTCCTCCTTTTGCTTTGTTGACGACCACTGCTCCGTCGACTGTCCCGTAAAGCGTTACCTGAGACTCAGCGGCAGCCATCGAACCAACGGAAGCCAATGCTATGACCAAAGCTGTTTTTGCTAATTTCATACAACCTCTGAAAATTGTAAAAAAGAATTAAATAGGAACCATTCTCATTTTATTTCTCAAAATTTAAGAATTTCTAACTTGTCAATAACAATTGCTTCTCCATATTTTTGGGATATTCAAGTGAATATTTCCACAAATATTCAACAAGTTATAAATCTTCAAGATGCGAGATTCATTAAAGATCTAGCGAAATCCCTAATGATATTGATTATTATTTCTATTGCTGAGGAGTAACATTTTGATAACGATAATCGTTTTCATTTGATACTTTTATGATCATCTCTTCATCTCATCGCCTGGTTCAGCTCCCGGTAAATGTTCAATGCAGAATCGCAAAACTGGGAAATATTTCTCCAAGTGAATTGAAACGTCTTCGGGATTTAGGTTTATACGTCGGGAGCGTGGCTTCCGTGATCACCTCCGCACAGAACGGCCCGCTTCTCATCGCCGTGGGTGACGCCAGAATCGCTGTAAATCGAGATGTCGCGGCGGAAATAAATGTTGTTCGCATTTTCCAATAGGAGAACATCATGCAGCTTCGCGATATGAAACCCGGACAAAGAGGTGTCGTGAAAGGTTTTTTGCCGGGAAACACTAAATATCGGAAAAAACTTTTTTCTCTGGGCGTCCTTCCCAACACCCGATTTGAAGTCACTCGGGTTGCTCCGTTAGGAGATCCCGTCGAAATCAAACTTCGCGGATCTTTCATCAGCGTTCGAAAGGCTGAAATCGAAATCATTGACGTCAGACCCTTGTAAGGAAATATCATGAGTCAGAAAATATCGATCGCACTCGCGGGCAATCCTAACTGCGGCAAGACAACTCTGTTTAACGCTTTGACCGGGTCACACTAGAGCGTCGGAAATTGGCCGGTCGTTACCGTCGAGAAATAGAGCGGAAGCTTTACACTCAATGATCAGCAGATCACGCTCGTCGACTTACCGGGCGTCTATTCTCTTCAGCCGTGTGAAGCTTCCTGCGAAGACGAGCGCGTTGCTCGAGAATACATCCTCTCCGGCGAATCTTCTCTTGTCGTAAATATCGTTGATGCTTCGAACCTGGAGAGAAACCTTTATTTGACAGCGCAGCTCATCGAAATGCAGGTTCCGCTCATTGTTGCGGTCAACATGCTTGACGTGGCAAAGAATCATTCCATCTCCGTTGATCTTGATAAATTAGCGCAAGAACTCGATTGCCCGGTTGTCGGATTAGTTGCCTCTCGAGAAACGGGTGTAGATGTTCTCAAACAAGCAATCAGCCGCCAGCTTGAAAATCCTACCGTTCCGCACAACCCGCTTGTTTTCCCGAAAGACATTGCCGATGAAATTCACACACTGACTCGGGAACTCTCTGAAAACAACGTTGAAAAGGCCCCTTGGATCGCCGAACAGATCCTTGAAGGCGACAAAGAACTGGGACTCCGAACTTTAAAAAGCGACTTTACTAAAGCCGAACTGCGAATCAATGCACTCAATAAGCACTACAACGGCGACCTGGATATGGCTATTGCCGACGTGCGCTACTCCTTTGTCAGCAAGGTCGCCTCTTCTTGCATCACACGAGACAACGAGGTCAAACAAACGATTACCGACAAAATCGACAGGATTGTTTTGCATCGTTGGCTGGGTGTACCTATTTTCTTGGCCGTGATGTACCTGATGTTCATTTTTTCGATCAACGTCGGCTCAGCTTTCATTGACTTCTTCGATATTCTTTTCGGTGCGATCTTTATCGACGGTTTCGGAGAACTTCTCACTTCCATCGGAACGCCTGAATGGCTTAAGACGATTCTTGCCGACGGTATCGGCGGCGGTATTCAATGTGTCTCCACATTCATTCCGGTCATCTTCTGTTTGTTCTTAGCCTTATCTTTCCTGGAAGACTCCGGATATATAGCCAGAGCCGCCTTTGTGATGGACCGTCTGATGAGAGCGCTCGGGCTGCCCGGAAAAGCCTTTGTTCCTCTGATTGTCGGATTCGGCTGCGGCGTGCCCGCTATCATGGCAACGCGCACAATGGAACAAAAACAAGACCGCATTACCACAGTTTTAATGGCTCCGTTCATGAGCTGCGGCGCAAGATTGCCGGTCTACGTTTTGTTTGCGACTGCCTTTTGGCCGATGAGCGGACAAAATCTCGTTTTCGGTTTGTATCTCATCGGCATCTTGGCAGCTATCGCCACAGGCTTCATGCTCAAGAGGACGGCCTTAGCCGGTCAGACAAGCGCCTTTGTCATGGAGATTCCTCCGTACCATCTGCCGACCGCAAAGAACATCCTTTTGAGAACATGGGATCGTCTAAAGAGCTTTATTTTCCGCGCCGGTAAAGTGATCGTTGTACTTGTGGCCGTTCTGTGCTTCCTGAACTCTTTGGGAACAGACGGCTCCTTCGGCAATCAGGATTCCGACAAGAGTGTTTTGTCTCAGATCGGCAAGACAATTGTGCCCGTTTTCAAGCCAATGGGCGTATCTGAAGAAAACTGGCCTGCCGCTGTCGGCGTCTTTACCGGTATTCTTGCCAAAGAAGCCGTTGTCGGTACGCTGGATTCTCTTTACAGCGGAATCGGTGGTAAAGCGGAGGAACAAGCTGCTGTAGGTGAACCGGCAGCAAAGATTGAAGAGCAAGCTCAGCAGCAAAACGAAGAAGAAGGCTTTAACCTTGCCCGCTCCTTCGGTGAAGCCGTCGCCAGCATCGGTGAAGGATTCGGCGATATCGGAGCCTTCTTCACTGATCCGCTTGGCATCTCCGTAGAAAGCGACCTCTCCGACGTTGCTCTGCAAGCAGAGGAGCAAGAAGTAAGCACCGGAACAATTGCCGCCATGAACAAGCTGTTCGACGGTGAGTTGGGTGCGTTTGCCTACCTGTTGATGGTTCTCCTCTATTTGCCCTGCGGCGCCGCTATGGGTGCCATCTACAGAGAGGTCGGAAGCGGCTGGGCCATCTTCCCTGCTTTGTGGACAACCGCCGTTGGCTACAGTGCTGCAACTATCGTCTATCAAGCCGGCTCTTTCAATGCTCATCCGGTGTATTCAGCAGTTTGTATCGCCGTTTGCACTGCGATCATTGTCGCAATCGTTGCAGGGCTTAGGCTCGCTGCAAAAGGAAACTCAAACGCAGAAGGAAGACTTGCCAACAGCAATGCTCGCTAAAAAGAGCTAATTTTCTTTCCGTTCCGCTCTTACCTTTGGGTTTGAGCGGAATTTGTTTTCGTTCGAATAGAAACAATCTTGTAAAACAAAGACTGGAGAAACAAAGCCTTTTAATGAGCGATCGTCATAGGAGGACGGCAAGAGCAGATTATGAGAATGCATCTCACGGACAACGGCTCCTGAGCCGCAACCGCCGGAGCGATTCAGTATTCAGATAAGAGTATTTCCGACTTCTGGGTAAATTTCTCGTTTTTGGCAATGTTTACGACTATCTCGGAAGAAATAGAGAAGAATTCGCTTATCGTGAACCTGAATTTTCTGAGAACGATTTTTTTATTCTTGATGCTCGCAACCTTATGAAAAAGCTCGTTTTTGCTGTAGTTGTATCGTTCGTTGCTTCTGCCGTCTACGCTGAAACCTCCGTTACGCTTTATGGCGGCGCCGACGGCGGCATAACCGTCCAAAAACTAAAAGGAAAATCTGCAACGGTTAAATTTGCCAACGGCAGCTTGGACACCAATATGTTCGGCATTACTGGGACGGAAGATCTCGGAAGCGGAAACAGTGTTTTCTTCAGACTGGAGCAAGGCTACGTCCTATCTAACGGAAAAGAAGACGACGACAGCGGCGACAAGGCCTTCAACCGTCAGGCTTATTTGGGTTTTACATCTCGCCTCGGTCAAGTCGCATTCGGCAGAATCGGAGCGCTTGGTTCGTACAACGGCGAATACTCCATTTCCGGATCGTCCGCCTACAACACGAGCTTTTCTGCGCTTAGCAATATCCACAGCGCGTTCATTCTCACGGACTGGATGAACAACACGATTGCTTATCTTTCCCCCAATCTTAACGGTTGGAAGCTTCACGCCACATACTCAAACGGCGTAAATGAAGATTCCGAAAAGTGGTCAAGAAACAAGCACTATTACGGCCTCGGAGCAACATTCGAGGACCAAGCTTTCAGGTTGGGCGCTTACTGGGAGATGTTGGATAACAAAGGAAGCGATGGTTTTTCAAAACCTAAAGCAACGAATTTGTTTACCACCCAGGCTTCTTATGATTTCGGGACATTCAAGCTTTTCGGCGTTTACCAATACGCACTTCATAGCATGAAGCTTCCGAACTACACTGAGATCGAAGGAGCGCATAAAGGCGCGAACCAGCACGCGCTCGCGCTCTCCGTAGCGGTGCCCTTCGCAGGCGGCTCAGCAAGGTTTCAGACTCAGGGTGCGCTAGGCAAACTCAAAGACACAGGCGAAAAGTACAACTCATTTTCTCTAGGCGCCGCCTACCTTTATCCGCTTTCCAAGCGCACGACGCTTTACACTCAGGCCGGTTGGGGAACTACTGGAAAAGCCTTTAAAAAATATGATTCCGGTTTAGGAGGATGGGCCGCTACTTTTGGTTTAGGTCACAACTTCTAAATTTGGTACTTCGGGAAAACCTTCTTGCCTGACCGTCCTGAGACAGTTAACGTCTCTGACAATTGCTGCAGTAATAAGTTGCTCTGCCGTTTTGAATGATCTTCTTAATCGGACGACCGCAATTCGAGCAGGGCTTGCCTTCTTTTCCATACACCTTGGCATTTAAGGTGAAATAGCCTTGCTCTCCCTCTGCGGAAACAAAGTCTTTTAATGTGAAGCCGCCTTCGTTAAGTGATAAAGTCAGCACTTCTCGAATCGCCGTCACCAAACGCTCCAGGCGCTGCTTAGAGATTTTGTTCGCCGGTGTCAAAGGCGAAATTCGAGCCTTAAACAAAGACTCCGAGCAGTAGATATTTCCGACCCCGACAACGTATTTGCCTGTCAGCATCGCTTCTTTAATCGGCAGTGAAGTATTTGCTAATGCGGCATGCAGTCGAGAGGCGGTAAAACTGTCAGAGAAAGGTTCTTCACCCAATTTTGCGATTTCCGGCAGTTCATAAGGATCTTGAGATTCGGGCAGCCAAATCACAAAACCGAAGCGTCTGGGATCGTGATATCGAACCGCTAAATCACCGAACAATATATCAATGTGGTCGTGCTTAACCGGTTCCGTAGTTTTGGGATCGACAATCCGCATGACACCCGACATACCGAGATGAGAAACGATATAACCTCGATCGAAATACCAAATCAGATACTTTCCCCGTCTCTCAATCGTACGTAAGCGCTGTCCCGTCAGCAAGTCTGAAAGGTTTGTCGGCGCAGATTTGCGGAAGCGCGTCTCGCGGACAACAGCACCCGTACAGCGCCGGCCGCCGACACGTTTGAGTATTCCAAGGCGAGTAATTTCTACTTCTGGAAGTTCGGGCATAGATCCGCAGAACTAAACAGGACGCACGGATACCGTGAACAAGTTCCAGCCGGACCCGTGGTCAGGCTCCGTTGAGTGAGCCTGTGTCAAAAAGGGTGGGAGTGCAATTCGCTGGGCGCCCTTCAAGGAAATCTTTCTGCAGCGGGAAACCCTGCGGATACCGGCAGAAGCGATTCTGGCGTCAAATTCGGATTTTTGACTCATTCCTACATAACCTCTTGAAGAGCAAACCTGATAGGGACAATTATCACCATCCCATAAGGGTTAGTACATAGACATTATCCCTGATCTCGTACTCGTATGTGGGATGACTCGGTGCAATTATTACGCTTGCGCTAAAATTTCTCCAATCAACGCATAGGTACACGATGGTAAAGAAAAATACTTCCGGAATCGCTTTATACAAAGAGGATTTGAAGCAAAGCATCGAAGAACTAACGGATCTTCAAAAAAAGATGCTTTCTCTTACCATATCGGATCTAGTTCCCGAACAGCTTAAACTCGATAAGATTTATCCAGTTTCCGTCGACAGTTTTCCAGAGTTCCGTTCACAAAGCGCTGAAGAGGCCTATGAAACTTTGATCGAGTCGGCGCAGTCGCTTTTTGACAAGTTCGTCATGATCCGCGGCGGCATTGAAGCCCAGACAGAAGACGAAATCGAATTCTATCGATGGCTCTCCCAGCTCAGATACTCGGATAAAACCTACTCCGTCGGTTTGATTTTTTCCAATATGGTCAAGTTGTACTTGACGGATATACAAGACATTCTTAAAAACAAGACCGAGCCTGCTGTCCAAAAAGAGCTCGACCTTTTCGGATAAGCCTACTCTCTCAGGCCGACTATAATTTTTTCACAATCGGAAAAATTCACTACTGTCCAAAATAAATTTGAACGATTGACATAGCCCCAATGCAAACATGCTGGCGATCCGATAAAGTTGATTTTTGCGAAATAAACAAACGG
>NZ_DBMALT010000036.1:0-28975 GCF_057870745.1 Parasutterella sp.
TCCTTCTAACTGACATGGAATCACCTTTAATGAGAATTTTGTCACTTTCATTTTGCTCCCTCTATCTCGCTGGGAGCAAAGGGGTTCCATGTCATTAAATTTGAGGTTCTCAGAGGTTCTATTTCTGTAAGAAAATCCTCCTTCAGGACTCGAGTTCTTCTTCACTGAGGCAAATCCCCTAAAAATGCTAATGGGTTATTCGCAGAGAATAAATCCTATAGAAAATTTAATATAGTGAAGCTTATAATCAGTTTTAGGTGGGTTATATTTATTTAAAAAACTACTAGAAATTGGCCTTGCATGTCCTCTTCACACAGGCAGAATGTGGAAAGTTAAAAAATAAGATAGAAAGCGATGTACTTCAATAAAAGAAAAAGAGCACCGAAAATACTGAAGCTGCTTGTCGTCGTCTTATCGCTGGGCGCCTCGATATGTTTTTCAGCCGACAAAACGGATATCAGGGTCGGCATTATTGATTCTTTTAATCCGGAGTTCGCGACGACCACACTCGAACCTACCTTACGATATCTCAACCAAAAATTACCCAACTATCACTTCGTTGCCGTTCCTTTGAATTCGGTAAACCCAGAAAAAGAATTAAAAAACAACCCGGTTGATTTTCTCATCAGTTCAGCAGGTACATTTCATGAACTAAGTATTTCTATAGGCATCGTTCATATTGCCACTCGTAAAACCATTCTCTCTGACGACCCTTCAGCTTCCGAGGGCGCAGCTTTCGTTACATTGGCTAAGAGAGCAGATCTCATTGAGCTCAAAGACCTGCAGGGTAAAGTCGCTGCCGCCTCTCAGCCGAATTCTTTCGACGGCTGGCTTGTCGGACAGCACGAACTCTTCAAAAACGGTCTGAACCCTGAGAAATTCTTCAAGCGGTCTGTTTTTACCCATTTTCAATTTCCTGATGCGTTAATGCTACTCATTCAAGGAGAAGCAGATGTCGCGATCCTTTCAGCCTGTGTCTTGGAAGAACTCTCTCAAGAGGGGCTTATTGAGTCATCCGATTTCAAGGTTATTTCGCAAAAACCAAGGGATGTTTTGAAGTGTGCGCGGTCTACAGATCTTTATCCCGGAATCGTCTTTGCTGCTCGAGAGAATATTCCTCCGAAACTCATGTGGGAAGTGACTTCGTCTTTGATCAGCATGCCGCCGACCAACGACTATGAATGGACGATTGCAAGTCGGTTCTCTAAAGTGGATGAACTTTTCCGAGATCTGCAGCTCGGGCCTTACCAATATTTAAAAGATTGGAGTCCTGCCGGCATCTTTAAGCGCTTCAAGACAGAAATCTTACTGACCTGTGGCTTGCTTCTTCTTTTAATCCTTAACTCACTATACCTGAGACGAACAGTTGCGAGAAGAACGCTTCAAGTAAGACGAACACTGAATCGCCAAATAAAAATAGAGAAGGAATATCGGGACTCTCGAAACCGATTGGCACAAATGGAAAAATTCGGTGTCATCAATCAGATGTCGGGCATGCTCGCACACGAAGTCCAACAGCCTTTGATGGCCATTAACAATTATTTGGCCGGCTTGCGTGTGTATTTGAAGTCAAAGGGCTTCTCTGATGCCGTTACGGAACAAGCTATCGGTTCTTTAGAACATAACAGCGAACGTATCGGAAGCATTGTGACACGCGTCAGAGGATACGCAAAACAAAAGAAGGGCGAAATGAAAAGCTGTGACTTAACTGCCATTGCTTTAAGCGCACTTAATGTATTGAAGGCACTGAAGTTTGAGCACGTCGAGGTTACTTCTGACTTACCTTCAGAGGCTAGAGTAGTCGGCGATCCGCTGGAACTCGAACTGCTCATCATTAACTTACTTAAAAATGCCTGCAGCGCCGTGGAAAAACAACCCAAGCCGATAGTTGATTTAAAAATCGGAAGCCTCGACGACAGCCATTGGTGTTTGAGTGTCTCGGATAACGGGCCGACGCTTGATGACAAATCCTTCGCCAGACTTAAGACACTGGGAGACAGTGTCAAACCGGAAGGCATGGGCATCGGTCTTTCGATCGTCCGCGGTATTGCAGATAAACACGGAGCGGAACTGGAATTCATCAGACTGCCGAAAGGCGGAATCTGCAGCCGTGTGGTAATTGATAAGGAGGAATGTAAATGACAACCCCGCTGGTTCGTATTGTGGATGATGATGCGGATGCACGATCTTCTTCTTCGTTTTTTCTGAGCATGATGGGTCTGGAAATCAAAGAGTATGACAGCGCTTATCGCTTTTTGGAAGAAGACGACATGAATCGTCCCGGGTGCATCATTTTGGATGTCCGTATGCCGGATATGACCGGCATGGAGCTTCAGGTTAAACTGAATCAAAAGGACTGCCGCCTTCCGATTATATTTCTTTCCGGACACGGAGAATTAGACATGGCCGTCCACGCCTTAAAACGCGGCGCTTCTGATTTTCTTCAAAAATCGGCTAAACCCGAACGCTTGCTAGCCGCTGTCAAAAAAGCTGTCACGGCCAGTATGGAAGAATACGAATCCGGCAATGAGATAGAAACACTCCGAAAAATCTATGATTCTCTGACGCCCCGTGAAAAAGAGGTCGTTCTCGGAGTCGCCAAAGGGGAGCTCAATAAAGTCATAGGCTACAACCTTGGTATCAGCGAGAGGACCGTAAAAATGCACCGAGCAAACCTCTGCAGCAAACTTAATGTCACCAGCGCTGTCGAGATGGCAGCGTTTTTACGCAAAATCGGAGTTTTAAATGCTTAGAAGAAGCTTTGCAGCAGGTTTGAGTTTGTTCGCTGCTTTTCCACTTTCGGTTTTTGCGCAGTCAGATGCCGAAAAGAAATTCGATTTAATCATTATCGGTATCGGGGTAGCCGGTTTATCGACTGCGGTTTCTGCTGCACAAAGCGGCGTAAAAAATACTCTTCTTATCGATAAAGCGGCTTTCGTAGGAGGACATTCTGCACTTTCCGGCGGCTCAGTCAATGCAGTCGATCCGGAAGTTCAAATGAAGCAGGGCATCAAAGACAGCCCTGAGCTTTGGTTCAGACAAATCATGGAAGCGGGAGAATTCCAAAGCGATCCAATACTCGTTAATACCTTAGTAAATAATGCTCATTCAACTCTTCATTGGTTAAGAGAAATCGGCATCCCTTTCGATGACCAAGTCTTCGAAGCGTGGGGCGGAAAGTTCCAGCGGGCGCATTCTGCCGGTCAAAAACGAAACGGAATGACGTACGTTCGAATTATGAATCAAAAAGCTCGCTCCCTCGGTGTCAAGGTACGGCTGAGAACTGAAGCGGTTAGTCTTTTAGAAAATAACGGGCAAGTTATCGGAGTAAGAGTCAAAACCCGAGAGGGGAAATTAGAAGATCTTCAAGCAAAAGATATTGTGATTGCCACAGGAGGTTTCACGGCAAACGTTCCCATGCGTCTGAAATACGATGAGCGCTTAGATGCTTCATTGTTCACAACTGCGAATCCGACGGGCAGAGGCTTTGACGGATCCACTGGAGACGGAATTTTATTAGCAGAAAAAACCGGCGCACAGACGGTTGATATGGAGGCCATACAGCTTATTCCGCTCAGAGGCGGCAGACTGCTCAACTATGTGGGCGGAGATATTTTTGTCGACAGTTCAGGAAAGCGTTTCGTCGACGAAAGCAAAGGGGTTAAGGCTATCGGAGAAGCCTACCTGAATTTACCGGACAGAGTATTCTGGGTCATTACGGATTCTCAATCACAAAAGAGTTTGGATTTAGATGCCAAACTTCTCTCCGGTACAGTTCGAATGGCCGACTCCGTCGCCGAAATGGCCAAGAAAATGCATGTCAGCCCTAAAGTTCTTCAAGAAACCCTGGATCGGTATAACAAATTTGCAGAGCTGGGGGAAGATAAAGATTTTGGGAAGAAGATATTTACCCAGAAAATTGATAAACCGCCGTTTTATTTCGGACGAGAGCAGTTTGATATTCACTACAGCTGCGGCGGGTTAAAAATTAATAAAAAATGCCAAGTCATCGGAAAAGAAAGTAAACCGATTCCGAATCTTTATGCCGTCGGTGAAGTCACCGGAGGTATTCACGGAAGGGATCGTTTAGGCGGAGACTCTCTTATTTCCTGCTTTGTTTTTGGAAAGATCGCAGGAGAGGAAATTGCGAAGAAACAGAAGGATCTCAAATAATCTCCATTCCTATTTAAAAGGATAAAGTTAATTACTCAAAACTTTCTCCTAGAAATATTGAAATATAAAATTAAAACGTTACTTATTACTAGAGCTCGATTAATATTTTCCAAAATATTAACTCAATTTAAATAAGATTCTACTCCTCGAGAAATCCTCTCATTTATCTTTCTAATTCACTTTTTCTCCTGAAAATATTTGCCGCTAGATTATTTTTTTTACACAATATATGTCTCACTCCTTATTTAACAAAGGAGGAATGCCTTTTACCCTAGAGAATTTTTCAGTTATTTTCATCTCCGTTAATATTTTTATTTTTCATAGAAATTTGACCGGTATTTATTCTGGCACTGATTATCCTTTCTACAGCATTTGAGACTTTCGGATCGATATTTACTAGAACATCGTCCCATTATCTTCGTCCAATTCTACGGTCAGCAGCTCGGAAAATATCCAAAGTTCCCCAATCATCTTTAAGTATAATGAATGATTACCTGTCCGCATTGAGATAAACGTTAATCAAATCTGAAATGTCGCTTGCCGAACTTCTATAAACCAAATACATTTCTTTGTAGTTCAGCTTGGCGGAACAATCTTTTGGCCAGTCCCAAATAATTTCATCATTCAGCATCAGAAAATATCTCGGACACACGGAATCAACATGGCCAGGAATTCTGTAAATCGCACAATGAAACTGTAAACGTATATTCAGATCAAAAATTGTGTAAATTCTTCTCTGTAATTTAGACCATCGTCTTGGCATTCTCTACTTCTTATCCTTTGCCAATACGATATATCGACTTGCGTTAAAAAATGGCGTAACAAATTCAATACCATTATTTTTTATTATATAACATTTTTATTGATAAGACCAATAATCAAATAGAATTTGTATAAAATACCAGTATTTAATTTAATATGTTATTTTATTAGGAAGTAATTAAATCAACAGATTCTGTTTTATTCAGATAAAAAAAGAGGCCGATTAGGGCCTCAATTTCTCTTTTTTAACAATTACAGCGATTTAATACTTTCAAGAAGTTTATCTATGCTTTCTTTCGGAGTTGCCCAACTTGTGCAAAAACGAACTAAGAATTCCTCTTGTCCGACGTCACCTTCACATTCAAATGCATAATCTTTAGAAAGTTTGTCTTTTGCATCTCGAGGAAGGAATAAAAATTGCTGATTAGACGGAGAGTCCACTAAGAAACGATAGCCTTTATCTTTAAAAGCTTCTTTAATTCTCATTGCCTGATCAACGGCGTGTTTACCCATTTCTTCGTAAAGACCGTCTGTAAATAAGGCTTCAAACTGAACGCCGAGGAGGCGTCCTTTTGCGAGCATAGAGCAATTCTGCTTAATCATGCTCCGGAAATTGGCGTCTAAGCCGTTGCCTCTCGGAAATACAATCGCTTCCCCCATCAAAATACCGACCTTTGTTCCGCCAATATAGAAAACATCGGTCAGGCGATCGATATCTTCCAAAGTGACGTCGTTGCCCGGGCTTTGTAAGCCGTAGCCAAGACGAGCGCCATCAAGATAAAGCGGAATCACAAATTCCTGACAAACTTCAGAAAGAGCCTGAAGTTCCGATTTGGAATAGACAGTTCCTAATTCAGTGGGCGAGGAAATATAGACCATGCCGGGCTGGACCATGTGTTCATGTGTCGGATCAGCCCAATAGCTTTCAAGATAATTTCTGAGTGTTTCGGCAGAGAGTTTTCCGTCTTTGCCTTCCAGACCAATGACCTTATGTCCCGTCGCTTCAACGGCACCGGCTTCATGAACATTGATATGACCGCTCTTGCAGCAGACACAACCTTGATAAGGTCTCAAAAGCGAAGCTATGACCGTTACATTGGCAGGTGTTCCGCCTGTGACAAAGTAAACATTGGCCAAAGGATCTTCACAGGCTTCACGAATGAGTTCCTGAGCATGTGCGCAATGGGAATCTGCTCCGTAACCGGGAGATTGTTCAAAATTGGTCTTAACCAGAGCTTCTAAAACTTTAGGATGGGCGCCTTCGGCGTAGTCGCATTCAAATCGGATCATTTTTAGAGACGAAGAGGTTGAGGAATGCTTGAAATAATAGGACAAAAAACGGGGCCGAAGCCCCGCGGCGAATCAAAGCTTTTTATTCAGCCTGATCTTTTAAGAAGTTAATCAGAAGGGGAACCGGACGGCCGGTTGACCCTTTTTCTTTTCCGCTCTTATTAGCAACACCTGCGATGTCCAAGTGAGCCCACGGTGTATCACCGACAAATTCTTCCAAGAAGGCAGCGGCGGTGCAGGCACCGGCGCCGCGAGAGTCGCTGATATTGGCGAGATCGGCAAAGTTGCTCTTCAAAGCCTTGGTAAAGGAAATATCCAGAGGCATTCTCCAGACCGGATCCATAGCAGTGTCGCCGGCCATCATGAGGGACACAGCCAGTTCTTCATCGTTGGAGAACAAACCTGCTATGTCGTTGCCTAAAGCAACAACGCATGCGCCGGTCAAAGTGGCTGCGTCCACAACGCACTTCGGTTTGAACTTATCGATGGTATAGGCGAGAACATCGCAGAGAACCAAACGACCTTCGGCATCGGTATTCAAAACTTCAACGGTCTTGCCGGCATAGCTCTTGAGAATGTCTCCCGGTTTAGTTGCGGAACTTCCGGGCATATTTTCTGTAAAGCCGACGGCAGCAACGATGTTCACCGGCAGCTTCATGGCTGCAGCGGTTGCGATAGAAGCGATCATGGCAGCAGCGCCGCACATGTCGTATTTCATTTCGTCCATTCCCTTAGCGGGTTTCAAAGAAATGCCACCGGAGTCAAACGTCAGTCCTTTACCGACCAAAGCAACCGGAGTATCGTCCTTCTTGCCGCCGTGGTATTCAATGACCACCATACGAGGTTTCTGGTGAGAGCCTTTAGCTACACCGAGCAGGCATCCCATACCCAGTTTTTCCATGGCTTTTTCGTCGAAGACGGTAACGTCAAGACCCAGAGAACCGGCAAGTTTCATGCATTCTTCAGCCATAAACTTCGGTGTGCAGAGATTTGCCGGCATATCTCCGTACTGTTTGGCCATCTGAACACCGACACCGACGGATACGCCTTCGGCATAAGCTTTTTCAACGTCCTTGTTTTCATCAGGAACGTAGAGGTCAATGTTTTTAGGCTTCTTCCAGTTGATGTCAAACGTTTTGTAGTTCTTAGGGCGATCAAGGGCTGTGCAGGCAATAAAACCGGACTGTTCGGCGATCCATTCAGGAACTTCATCCGGCAGCCACTCAAGGGTGGTCAGGACGACTTCTTTGCCAAGGTAAGCATTGTCGATACCGAGTTTTAAAACACGCTGGAAGTCTCTGGCTTTGCATTTTCCTAAGCCGACGAACACAACACGTTCGGCCTTACATCCGGGGAAGTCGCGGAAAACCGCAACCTTGCCGACGCAAGGATGTATATCTCCGGCTTCAATCCAGCGAGAGACGACGCCTTCGGAAGCCTTATCGAGCGCTTCGGCAGTCGGAGTAAGACCGCCGGCAGGAATTCCGACAACCAGAGCTCCGCATTCGAGCTTTAAAACATCACCGCTAACCATTGAAAATTTCATATTTTTTGTTCCTTATGATTCGCAAACAATTTTTCCATTATAGGAAGAGTGGAGTGATGTGCTGAAATATTGAGAGCATTTCAGGGACCAAACTTAGAAGAAATTCGCCGGAACATCCTCAGCGAGGAAGTGCCGGCGATAGAAAAAAAGATAACGGTTTAGACTAGGCAGTTTTTGATTGCGAGGTCTTTGCCTTTTCTTTCAAGAACTTATTTTCCCGACGAACGAAGTAACTCGACATCAATCCGGAGAAAACAATAATCAGCATTCCGCAAATAACAGGGAAGGTCGCCGGTTCGAGGAAAAGGATTTCTCCCAAAATCGTTGAGAAAAGAATGACGGTGTACTGAAGAGAACTCGACAGAACCAGATTGCCTCTGGAGAAAGCTCTGGTCAGACAGAATTGACCGCCGGTTGCACAGATACAAAGTCCCAAAATGTATAAGGCGCCCTTAACGCTCCAGGGATAGAAGCCGCCGGTGAGGAATGTTCCGATGAGGCCGCAAATCGCACCGACCAGAACAAGGTAAAAAATAATTCGTGTTTCCGGCTCATGAAGCATGCCGAGTTTCTTAACAAACGTTGTGGCATTTGCAGTGAAAAAGCCCGCGGCTAAACCCACTACAGCGGCATAGTATTCATGCGGTCCGATGGTTGGTCCGAGCATGATCACGACGCCGATAAAACCGAAAAGCACCATCGCCATCAGCCCCCAGTTCACTCGAGCGTGATGGAGCAGGGAAGTCGTCAGAATGTAAGCCCCGACAAACAACGGCGACGTGTAATTCAATGTCATCGCCAGTCCGATATTCAGATGAGAGACGGAATAAATGCCGCAGATGATTGAAAGAGTGCCGCACATCGAGCGGATCAAATGCTGCCAAGGATGAGTTGTGGAAAGCGTAATTCCACTGAAACGCATAACGCCGTAAAAGAGGACAACGCCGAAAATTGATCTGAAAAAGAGAATTTCCCAGCTACCGATGCCTTCGAATCCGGAATATTTCACGAATACGGCATAAAAGGCATAAAACAATGCCGCAACCACCATCCAAAGAGACTGCACCGAACATCCTCCTAAAAAAAGACATCTTAGCCGTCAAATCTTTTGCATAGAAAACTATGGATCACAATATTTTCAAGGAATCTGTTCGATCGATATTTTTATCAGGGTAAAAGGGCGAATTTTTTGACTAAACTTTCCTGAATATTTACTGCTCAGAAAAGCCATGAAAGAAGAACTCAAATCGCTTTTTGCCGAAATTGTCGGCCTCAATAACGTCATTGATGATCCGGCTCTTTTCGGACCTTACACGGATGATTTCACAGACCACTACGTCTCAAAGCCTTTGGCTGTCGTCCGCCCCTCTACCACCGAACAAGTTTCAAAGATCGTCAAACTTTGCGCTCAATACAACGTTCCCATCGTCACCCAGGGCGGCAATACAAGTCTGACAGGCGCAGCGACAACTTATCGACCGGATGCTGAAATCGTCCTGTCCATGACAAAAATGAAAAACGTCATCGACGCGGACCCACTTTCAGACACATTAACCGTTCAAGCCGGAATGACATTGGCCGAAGTGCATGAAGCTGCAGAAAGTGTTAATCGTTTCTTCCCGCTGTCTTTTGCGGCAGAAGGCAACGCAACCATCGGCGGCTGCTGTGCCTGTAATGCCGGCGGAGTAGCCGTACTGCGTTACGGAACAACACGCGACTTGGTTCTCGGCGTTGAAGTCGTCCTTCCCGACGGCCGCATTTACAACGGTTTGAGACGTCTTCGTAAGGACAACACCGGATACGATTTCAAAGATTTATTCTTGGGCAGCGAAGGAACCATCGGCATTATTACTGCCGTCGTTCTGAAACTCTTCCCGGCGGCGAAAGAAAAGGAAACTGCTTTTTGCTGTCTGAACAGTATTCAGGACGCCGGAAAGCTTCTGAACCGATTCAAGATGAAAGCCGGCTCTTCTCTGACAGCTTTCGAGTTGATCAGCGATTTGCCGATCGAGCGAGTTAAAAAGTACCTGCCTGATATCGAAGTGCCTCCGCTCAGCGACTCTCCCTGGAAAGTATTGGTTGAACTTTCTCTGGAAAAGAAGCCTCAGGAAAGCATGATGGAACACATCTTGGAAGGTGCGTTTGAAGACGGAGAAATCACCGATGCCGCCATTGCCAGCTCTCTGCAGGATTCCCATACCTTCTGGCATGTTCGCGAATCAATCCCTCTGGCCGACAGAACGGCCGGCGGCAGTATCCATAGCGATGTCAGCCTCCCCATTTCTTTAATCCCTGAGTTCGTCGAAGAAACAAGCGCAATGCTTTTATCCGCTTATCCCTGGCTCGGGCTTTCTATCTATGGGCACTTGGGCGACGGAAACCTTCATTTCAATTTCGTCAGTCCCGAAGACCCGGGTGCAACCTACCGAAATGAAGAAGGAATTCGAGAAATTCTTTATAGTCAGGTTAATAAATTCGAGGGCTCGATTTCAGCCGAACACGGCATCGGAATGCTGAAACTTGACCATAATTACCAATTCAAGGATCCTTTGGAGATTGAAATGATGCGCAAGATCAAAAACGCTTTTGATCCGAAGGGCATCATGAATCCCGGGAAGCTCTTGAAAACGGAATAACCAACGAGGAAACTGTGGGTAAGAAATCAAAGAAAAAGGAAAAGAAGATGGCAGTCAAAGAAACTCGAAAACTCGCCAAAGAGGAACCTTCCGACATTGCATCCGAAGTTCTCGATGACGGTTACATCGATGTCATGGATGACAAAACCGTTGCTCTTTTCCCTTTGGGCGACATGATTATTCCCACAGGCATCGACTACAAACCCGGTGATCCTGAAGAAGATGCATTGGCGGTAACCGATGCGCTTCCTGAAATTGAAGATCTTTGCTTCTTAGAAGTTCCGAAGTTTTTTTCTTTAAAGGGCAGTGTGGTCACACCGGCGATGATGCTTGAGCTTTCCCGAGCCGTCCAAAGGGTTTTGATTCGCCCGGAAGTCTCAGGCGTTGTCGTTACTCAGCCTGCGGACAATATTGAAGAAACAGCTTATTTCGTCAGCATTTCTTTATCGGATGTATTCCAGAATCAGAATTCCAAGCCGATCGTCTTTACGACCTGCATGAATCCCGAAGATCCGATGTTTGACGGGACCAAGAATCTTTTAGATTCCATTCGGGTTGCCTGTCACGACGTGAAGGGTGATATCCCAACGGTTGTCGTCTGCATGAACGGTGAGATCCATGCGGCGTCCCGCGCTCAGCTCACTCACACCAACAAGGCTTCTGCCTTGGCTTCTCCGGGCTGGGGCCCCGTCGGTTATGTCGACCGCGACAATGTTTATTTCCGCTGCGGTGCATTAGAGCTCGATACCGGTTTGAACTTCCCGATGCTCAAAAAGCTTACGGCCAAAGTTCCCGTTGTTAAAGCCATGTGCGGAGACGACGGTGCGCTTCTTGAAATGGTTCTTGAAAAAGAACCGGACGCCATCATCGTTGAAGGTTTCGGCCGCGGTAACCTTCCGGCCGGCATGATGCCTGCGATTAAAAAAGCGGTAAAGAAGGGCATTTTCGTTGTGATCTCGACAAGAGCTTCTTCCGGCCGTGTCTTAGACAGTACGGTTTTCCCGGGAAGCGTCGCGCAATGTCTTGAATCCGGCTGTTTGTTAGCCGGCGAAACGACTACCGCTAAAGCTAGACTTCTTTTGATGTACGTCCTTTCCCAGAAAGAAGCGATCCAACTAAAGAAAGAAGATCCTGAAAGATTCTTCGCCTACGTACAGGAATGTTTGGATCCGGTGCTCACCAATCGTCTCTTCGGTTAATGAGTCAAAAATTTGCTTCTATGGACGAGCTTTTCGAAGCGCTGAGCCATTCAGCGTTTCGAAGCAAGTTTCGTTTGTCTTACGCAGACAGAACTTATGCCGAGACTCGTAATGACGAGCTCTTGAAGAAACACGCCAAAGAAATTCTTCACGACAGAATCGGAAGCGCGAATCCGAAAAACGACGGCAAACAGACGCCGTACAAGGGACATCCGATCTTTACTGCGCAGCACGCGACCGGATGCTGCTGCCGCGGCTGTCTTTATAAGTGGCATGGGATCGACAAAGGCAGAGAACTAACGGAAGAAGAACTCAATACCCTGAGCGATGTGATCTTGGAGTGGATTCATCGAGACTTACAAAAACCGACTCCGAAGAAAAGAGTACGCAAAGGCGAGACTTTGGATCTTTTCGACCAAGATTAAGTTTCCTTTTTTGAAGGTTTTCAACACATTCCAGGAAGGCTTCTTTAGAAGCTTTCGGACTCAACCTAACTAAAAGTTATAACTAACCATCCATAAATAGTATTGGATTGAGAAGAAAAGAATTTTTATGATGGAGGCATATTGAAGGAGAAACTATGCCTCTTAACCGCCGTTCATTCCTCGGACTTTCAACAATTCTTTTGAGTTCTCCGCTTCCGGTATTTTCTTCGGAAAATAAACAAGCCAAGAGAATCTTGGTATACGGAGATTCGAATTCTTTCGGATGGGCCTGGAGCCCTGAAAAAGACATCTATCGTCTTCCAATCGATCAAATTTGGCCTCAGGTCATGGCTCAAAAACTTGGTCCTAACTATGAAGTCGAAGTTAATGCCTTGGGCGGCCGAACGGTAAAAAGAGATCAAAAGGACGGCAACGGAACCGGCAAGAGCCTTTCCGGTAAGTTGTTCAACGGGATGGTTTCACTTCCTGCGGTTCTTTCCGAAAACCTTCCTCTGGATATAGTCATTGTCATGCTCGGAACCAATGACGCGAATTCAAGATACAAGAACAATGCAAAAGCGATCGCCGATGACCTTGAAGAGATGATTCGTATGATTCAAGCAGGTGAATGGCAATCCAACACTAAATTTAAGACACCAAAAGTCTTAGTCATTGCACCCCCGCTCCAGCCTAACGAAACAGCTTACGGCGACGCTTTCAGCGGCGCAGAAAAAATCACCAAAGAGCTTCCGCCGCTTCTGCAGGAAAAATGCCGAATTCTTGGAGCCGAATACATAAACGCTCAAGACTTCGTGAAAGGCATTCCGGGACAGATTGACCGTGTTCACCTTTCCCCGGAACAACACAAAGTTTTAGGCGAGGCGGCAGCTGCAAAGGTCAAAGAAATCTTTGCGCATTAATTGTTGAAAGGATTCTAGGAGGCCTTAATGAAACTTCTGACCGCTGCCGCTGCAATTACGACTTGTTTACTTATGTCCGGAAATGTCATGGCTCAAAACATTCAGATCAAAGTGGATGGCAAAGCTTACGCCGGGGGATTAAATGGTAACGATGCCGCGAAAGACTTTGCTGCAAAGCTTCCGCTCAAACTTAAGTTTGAGGATTTCGGATCGACGGAACGGATTTCGTATTTACCGAAATCATTGAACCTAGGATCCGCGCCTAGAAGCTGCGATCCTCAAAAAGGCGATATTACCTATTACATCCCATGGGGAAACCTGGCGGTTTTTGTCAGAGACTTTCGTCCGTCTGACAACTTAGTCCCGCTCGGAAAACTTTCTCCGGAAGCGCTTAAAGCCATCCAAGAAAGCGGCTCCAAAGATGTTGAAATCAGTCTTGTTAAGTGAACGATATGGAAACAACAGGATTTTTGAGAAGAACGATTCTTTTAACAGCGGCAGCAATGCCGATGATAGGCAGTAAAGTGTTTGCAGCAACTCCGAATCAAGGTGCATCCACGGTCTATTTCTCTAAAGACATCAATGCGGAGAACTTTTTAGCAATTTATGACCGGCTTAGAAAAGACGCCAACCTTCCGGAAGACAGAAGACTCTCCGGCATCAAACTTCACGGCGATGATGTCGATACGAATCGAGGTATGTGGGAAGCATTGCTGAATCACATTCCGAACAGCAAGTTTGTTGAATGCAACTATGCCTCAATCTATCCGGCCGGAAGAGGCAATACGCAAGGAAATATTAGAGCGATAACGGCTCAAGGCGTCGACAAGAATCGCCTCGATATCTTGGATCGCAACAACGAATACACGGAAGTTCCGATCAAAGGCGGTAAAGAACTGAAATCTGTCTCTGCGCCGACGGCTCTATTGAAAGAGTATGGCTGCGTTGCAGTGACGGCTAATTTCCGAATTCCGAGTTTTGCGGGATTTTCGGGTGCGTGTAAAAACGTCGGCATCGGTTTAGCCAGCGGAGAGGGCAAGACTCAAGTTCATGGTCTGGGAGTCAGAAAAGATGCAGGATTCTTCCGAAGACTCGCCGATGCTTCAAAAGGCATTCACGATGCAATGGACAATCGACTGCTTTTTATTAACGTGGTCTCAAACATTCACGTTGATCCGCTGAAAGGTACTAAAGTCCGAACAGGCAATCTCGGCATCGTCGGATCTCTGGATTTGCTCGCTGCCGACCAAGCCGCGGCAGACTTAATTTACGGTCTGACTCCTGCTGAGTACAACGCTTATTCGCTCCAAGAAAAGATTGACAGAGGCTTCTTACAACTCGAGTACTTGGACGAAATCAAAGCCGGAAACCGCACCTACAAGCTCATAACACTCTAATTTTTATAGGAAAAAAAGATGAAAAAACTCCTCATTGCCACACTTCTTGGTTTAACTGCCGCTAGTGCACAAGTTCAGGCCAAAACACTTCTTGTCTATTACAGCTTCACCGGAAATATTGAAAAGGCCGCTGTCGCCGTTAAAGACCAAACCTCGACGGATGTGATTCAGATTCAGCCGGCGCAAAAAGGCTTGAACTACGCGGCCAACAATTATTCTCTCGGAAGTGATTTGGTGGACCAAATTCGAAGCAAGCCTAATGATGCTTCTTCTTATCCCGCCATTGATCCGGTGGACGTTGACTTTTCAAAATATGACACCGTTATCATCGGTACACCGCTTTGGTGGAGCAATATGGCCGCACCTATGCAGACATTCTTGTTCCATAACGGAAAGGCAATGGCCGGCAAGAAAATCGGTTTGATTGTCTCCAGCGCCAGCAGTGGAATTTCCGGTGTTGAAAGAGACGCCAAACGCCTTATCCCTGAAGGTAATTTCACAAAGAGCCTTTGGATTCGTTCCTCTCAGTTTTCATCCGCTCCGAAAATGGTCGCGGAATGGCTGAAAGCCAACGGTCTGGCCTCTAAGTAATTTTTTCAATAAGAAAGGCGCCGAGGCGCCTTTCTTACTAAATATCAAGAAGATCTAATCGGCCAATTAATATTGGTCAAACATTCTCTGGATTTCTTTCGGATCCTGAGTCTTCGTCAAAGCAAGCTGCAGAAGCAGGCGAGCTTTCTGAGGGTTAAGTGTGTCGGATTCTAAGAAACCGGCCTTCGTCCACATCGGCAGAGAAACCGTCGTTGCACCGTTCGGTACGCGGGCACTTCTTACAACCACAACACCTTTAGCCACAGCGTCTTTCAGACCTTCCATTGTCGGGTTGGCGATGGAGCCGTTGCCTGTACCAGCGTGAATGATGCCTTTAGCACCGGCTGCAACAGCAGCGTCGGCCATAATACGGTCGTCGTCAACATGAGAGTAGATGATGTCAACGCGAGGCAGAGTCTCAAGCTTGCTGACGTCAAATTCGCTGTTGGTCGTGTGACGCTTTGTAGACTGCTTGTAGAAACGAACTTTGTTTCCGCTCACATAACCCATGGCGCCGAGTTCCGGAGACTTGAAGGTAGCTGGATTGGTCGTATTTGTCTTGGTGACATCGCGGGCACCGTTGATTTCATCATTCATGACGATCATGACGCCTTTGCCTTTTGCTTCAGGCGTAGAAGCAACGCGAACAGCTTCAAGAAGGTTCATAGGACCGTCGGCAGAAATGGCTGTGGCAGGGCGCATAGCGCCGACCAAAATCACAGGCTTGTCGCTCTTAGTAACAAGGTTCAGGAAGTAAGCGGTTTCTTCCAATGTATCGGTACCGTGGGTAATCACCACAGCGTCAACCTTCGGATCAGCCAGCAGTTCGTTAACGCGCTTGGCAAGTTTCAGCAAGGTCTTGGTATCCATATTGTTGGAAGAGATCTTGACGACCTGTTCACCGGAAACATTGGCATAGTCTTTCATTGCGGGAACCGCTTCGATCAAAGTCTGAATGCCTAAATCACCGGCTTTGTATCCGGTTGTCTGAGTGCTGGAAGCAGCAGTTCCGGCGATCGTTCCGCCTGTAGCCAAAATCTTAACGGAAGGAAGGTCAGCGGCAAAAGCTGTGGTGGCAGCCATCAGAGCTGCGGAAAGAAGGATTTTCTTGAACATTTTATTTATGCGTACAAAAAGTTAGCCTCAATCGCTAAATTGAGAAATTACCCACCTAAAAAGGCATTTTTAATCCCGGGCACCGAAGTACCCGGGGCAAATAATCAAAAATTATTGGTAGAGGTCGTTGACAACGTCACGAGCAAACTTGTCCTGAGCTTTGATCAGGTCACCGAGTTCCTTGTTGTCTTTGAAGTCAAGAGCCATACCGGCTTTCTTATGAGCTTCGATGACAGCAGGATCCTGCATTGTCTTCTTGAAGGCTTCAACGTAGTACTGGATAACTTCGGGCTTGGTTCCCTTCGGAGCAACTAAAGCACGAGCAGAGCCGTACCATTCGGGGTAGAGGCCTTTTTCGCCGAGTGTCGGAACATTCGGGAGTTCAGGATCACGTTTGGTGTTGAAAACAGCCAGAACACGGAGTTCTGGTTTGTCGCCCTTAACGAGCTTGGCAACGTCAGCAACCTTGGCGCAGGTGAAGTCAACTTCGCCCTGACGAAGAGCTAGCAGCTGGTCGGCTGTACCGCCGTAAGGAATAGCTTTGTACTTGAAGCCGGCGCTCTTAGCGAGCAGCTGAGCAGCTGTGTGGTTGGAAGCCTTGTTGCCGTTTGTGGAGGCTTTCAGGTTTCCTTTCTCTTTAGCGGCGGCAACGAGTTCTTCGATAGTCTTGTAGGGAGAATCGGCCTTAACAGCAACAACACCGGCTTCAGTCAGATGGTTGGCGATAGGAACGATGTCATTGATGGAGAAGGGTGCCCCCGACTGTGCAGCCAAAGTGGTGAATGTCGGCAGGTTGATGAAGCCGATAGTCTGGCCGTCGGGTTTGGACTGAACTAATTTTGTCCAGCCGATCTTGCCGTCAGCACCGGGAAGGTTCTGAATGATGATGGTTTTCGGAATGTACTTCTGGGCTTCGGTAGCAAGAAGACGAGCACCTGTGTCTGTGCCGGAACCGGCTTTGTAAGCAACGATAACGTTGACGTCACCGGTCGGTTCCCATGCCATAACTGTCATCGGCAGGGTCATAGCAACAGCAACAGCTGCAAGAACTTTTTTCATTTCGAATATCCTCCTAAGGATGGTGATTTTTTTACTTCTGAACCCAGGTCGCTTTTGCAGAATCATTAATTCGACAAATGGTGACTCCGAATCAGTAATGTGGATATTAACGCACGCTTACAAAATTTGGAATACAAATTAGTGAATCGCCCATAAAAAAGCCTCCGGCGAGGCGGAGGCGAGTGGTCAAAGCAACAGATTAATGGTGGGATCTGGCTTCAACATGTTTTTCCCAGCGAGCCATCAGCCACGGAGAGCAAGTGCCGAGGACGCACAAGAGGATGAGCATCCAGCAGAGCGGGGTGCTGAAAAGGATCGTAGGATCGCCGTCGGAGAGATACAGAGAACGGCGCAGGCCGTTTTCACCGATCGGACCCAGGATCAGACCCAGCACGATGGCGGCTGCGTTCAAATCAAACTTGCGAACGAAGTAGCCGATGATGCCGAAAATGAACATGATGATCACTTCCACAAAGTTGTTGTGAATCGCGAAGGAACCCACAACACACAGAAGGAAGATCGCAGGGATCAGAATGGAGTCGGACAAGCGGGAGACCTGAGCAAACATACGGCAGCCGACAAGACCGACGCCGAGCATCGCAAACTGAACGAGCACAAAACCGGCAAAGAATGTGTAAGTCATCGGAGCATAAGTAGAGAAGAGCTCCGGTCCCGGCTGCAGACCGTGAATAATCAAACCGCCCATTAACACGGCTGTCACAGATTCACCCGGGATACCAAGCGTTAGTGTCGGGATAAGAGAGCCGCCCGTCACAGCGTTGTTCGCAGCTTCAGAACCGGCCACACCGTCAATGGAGCCTTTGCCGAATTCATCTTTATGTTTGGAGAAGCGGCGTGCTTCGTTATAACCCATGAAGCAGGCGATCGTTGCACCGGCGCCAGGCAGAATACCCAAGATGTTGCCGATAATCCAAGAACGCGTAATGGTCGGAGCCAGTCTCTTAATATCGGAGCGGCTCAGAAGAAGGCTGCCCGTAAATTTAGCTGCCTTAGCACGTTTCTTAATCGCTTTTTCTGCCAGGATTAAAACCTGAGACATGGAGAACAAGCCAATCAAGGCGCAAGTCACGTTGACACCGTTGTAAAGCGTGGTGCTTCCCATCATGAAGCGTTCAACGCCTTCCATCGGGTCCATACCGATTGTCGAAATCAGAAGACCCAAGATGCCGGAGATGAAACCTTTGAGAAGCGACTTAGAGGAAACACCGGCGATCACGGTTAAGCCGAAAATCGAAAGCCAGAAGTATTCCGGGCTCTTGAATTTCATTGCCAGTTCGGCAAGGAAGGGAGAGAAGAAGTAAAGAGAAATACAGCTTAATAAACCGCCGCAGAAAGAGGCAAAGCAGGCAACGGCGAGCGCCTTAGCCGCCATGCCTTTCTTAGTCAGTTCGTAGCCTTCAATGGCGGTCGCAGCAGAGGCAGGTGTACCCGGTGTGTGAATCAGAATCGCGGAAATCGAGCCGCCGAAGATCGCACCGCAGTAGATACCGCCTAAGACGATCAAACCGGTCGCTTGGTCCATACCGAAGGTCACCGGAAGCAGAAGGGCAACGCCCATCGCAGCGGACAAACCGGGCAGACAGCCGATCGTGATACCCAGTGCAGTAGCACCGATCATCAGGACTAATGTAAGAGGATTCATCGCATGGATGAAGCCCATGCCCATTAAAGAGAGTGTTTCTAACATGGCTTCTTCTCCTTATTCAAACCAGACCCCGAGGGGAAGAGGTACGTGCAGGAACATCGAGAAAACCAGATAGGTCACAATCATGATGCAGGCGCAGCTGATAATTGCGGGGATCGGTTTTACCTTCAGGAAGAATTGGGCCAGCAGCAGATACAGAACGCTGGAGATGTAATAACCCAAATAGTTCACTAAGGCCATATAAATAATGCAGCCTGCCAAGACGCCGAAAAACTGTCCGGGAAGGAAACCGGCGAACAATTTTCTGAAGTCATTCAGGACAACACGATGGCGGTAGAAAGAATATAACTGTTTACCTAAGAAGAGCGTATTGCAGAGGTAAAGCGCAGTTAAAAGGATTAGAGGGTAGGATTGAGCAGCCGGCGGCAACTGCAGCGTCATGACCAAAAACCAGGTCGCAACGCCATAGACTACCGCAATGACGCATAAGTCGGACTCTTTCATAATTGTGACTCTTGTTTAATGAGGTTGTGCTATGGGCTTGTCGTGATTAGAAGAGATCAGTTTTTTATTTCTCTGAAATAATTACTTACAGAGCCCATTCTGCCTGATTTTACATCAGCCCCTATGAGTGACCAATGAATTTCAGAACGCTTCCCTGTGAAAAGTTTGAAAAGAATCAATAATTCAAAACGTTAATTGATCACCTCATTGTGTAATTTCTTGTTGTTTTTTCTTCTCTCCAACTACCAGAGCTCCAATGACTGTTCTGACAGAAAAACATGTTCGGCAGAGAAGAATTTTTCTTCAAGATAACGGACAACCATCAAAATTCCGACTCTCTGGCCGCGACGCAAAATTAGGCAAAACTTTTAGAAATGCGTGACATCGGCTCTTTAGACATATCCCTAGTATGTACACATCGATCATTTATTGATTTTTTCATTTTTAACTTATAGGTGCGAAGCATGAAAAAACTACTTTGTGCTGCTTTAGTCGGAGCTCTTATGACTACTTATTCAGCTGTCGCCGCAGATTTTTCTAAAAAGCCTTACGGCCTGGTATACGACAATGCAATTACAGAAAATGTTGTCGGTAAAGTAAATATTCATCCTGTTTCCTATACTGTTGACGGAATTCGCGTTGCCGCAAACGTCTACACTCCTTCTGGTTACGATCCGAAGAAATCCTATCCGGCCATCGTTGTTGCTCACCCGAACGGCGGCGTGAAAGAACAGGTTGCCGGTCTTTTTGCTGAAAAACTTGCAGGCATGGGTTACATCACCGTTGCGGCTGATGCTCGTTACCAGGGCGCCAGCGGCGGTGAACCGAGACACACCGACAAACCTGCCAACCGTATTGAAGACATCAACGGTATGGTTGATTACATCAGAACCTATCCGGGTGTGAATGCAAATGAAATCGGTGCATTAGGCATCTGTGGCGGAGGCGGATACACGCTCGGCGCTACACAGAAAGATCCCCGCATCAAAGCTGTTGCCACTATTTCTATGTTCAACAGCGGCCGCGTTCGCAGAAACGGCTTCCAAGATTCTCAGGTGGACACGATCCAGCAGAGACTTGCACAGGCTGCCGAAGCCAGAACCTTTGAAAAAGAAGGTGATGTTCGCTTAGTCGGCGCTATGAACATCACTGACGAACAGGCCAAGAAGCTTCCGTTCGCACTTTACAGAGACGGCTTCTTCTATTATTTCCGTACTCATGCTCATCCCAATTCCACCTTCCTCTACACGCAGAGCAGCCTGATGGATCTGATGAACTGGGACGTCGATGGCCATATGGCCATGATCCATCAGCCGCTTCTCATGATTGCCGGCGATGTTTCTGACACCCGCTACATGACTGATGACGCCATCAAGAAGGCAACCGGTACAAAAGATAAAGAAATTTATCTGGTTAAAGGCGCTCAGCACATTGAAACATACTGGGTTCCTAAGTACGTCAATGAAGAAGCTGCCAAACTTCAGGAATTCTTCGGCAAATATCTGAAGACGTAATCTGAAAGCATCTTCCTAGAGAGTTGAAAAGCGCAGGGCACTTGAATTGAGCTGCTGCGCTTTTTGTATCTCTGCTGTTTCTTGCAGAATTGTGGAAGAACTTTTCAAAAAACATTCAATTAGAGACGCCATTCAACCTAAGGCCCTCAATCTAAAAATCTAGGTTTACAGAGACGGATAGTTACGAATTTATTGGTCTTCTCATTGAGTTTGACCTATCAACAGCTTGCCTGTCACCACCTCAAGAGTTGATTTCCACCGGAGCAAATCAGACTCAACTGTGGGATTTTTGTAAACGTCAAAAATAGCAAAACTCGGTGCCAAAGGTTTGATACCCATATACTGAAACTGTTTGTGCAAAGGCATTAATACACCTTCAAGTCCACGAGCATCAAAGAATTGTCCTGGTTCGCACACGGCGTCCTCGGGAGCGTTCCATGTTGTACTTATCCAATAACGCTTTTTCGTAAGAAAACCGCCCGTACCGTAAAGCTTGTTTGTATCCTTTCGTGTCCGCCCATCTGTACCGCAGACACGCGGATCGGTAAGGACAATGTCTTGCCATTTCGTATACTGCCAAGGCGTGGACATGGCCCATATAGGTGTCTGAACCAGCAGCAAATCGGAACCGAGAACTTTTTCGACTTCTTTTTCCAGGTCCCATTTCTCATTGAGATCCGTAATGATGCTTTCTATCTTTCTGCGCTCGAATGCCTCTTTTGTCATGCGAGTCATTTCGGCATTAAGCCATCCGCCCGAGCCGTCCGGCCGCTTTACTCCAGCATTAATAACAAAAACTCTCATAGATTACTCTCCCGCTAAAGATAACCTTTCGAGATTATCCAAACCGTGTCGACAAAAAATCAAATACTTTACGTTCGGTCTTTTATGCTTTTTAAGCATATCCTGAAGAAAATACTTGAAAAATAGGATGCAGAGAATATTTCCCGGAGATGAAAAATCATTGAGTCATCGACAAAAGTTCCATGTTTTGCAAGAGAAAAATCTGATTTTTACTATCGCTTCAAAATTTCTATTCTTTGCTCTTCTGTCAAATGCCCCATTGAAAACTCGCAGCCGCAGTACCGCTGATTGTAGAAGCCGTTTTCTTTGAGCAAAATACCGCGTCGTTCCTGCAGACCGCCTTTTTTCCAGTTCACGTCCCAATAGGTGCTTTCAGGAATTAAAGATTTAGCGTGAGCTGCCGCTTCTCGAATTTGTTCGGCGCTCTTCCAGCGTGATCCGGCCAAGGTAGTTGTGTAGAGTTCAATCCCTTCGCGCTTCGCGCATTCAGCCGTCACGAGAAGGCGGTGCTTGAAGCAAGCGAGGCAGCGGCGTCCTCTTTCCGGTTCTTTTTCCAATCCGATGACGGCAAGTCTCCAAAGGTCGTGTCGGTAGTCGCCGTCAATAACCCGAATTCCTAATGATTGAGCGAATCGATCCAGTTCGTTTTTACGAATCAAATATTCTTTCACCGGATAAATATTCGGGTTATAGAAAAAGATCGTCGGACGCACGCCATTCTGCTGGAGCCACTCTAAGATGGCGGCAGAGCAGGGTGCGCAACAGGAATGCAATAGAACTTCTTTGGGGAGCGGTCCCAAAACCAGAGAACTCATGCTTATCAAAAGGAAAGACTAGAAACAAGACTAGCGCCGAAGTGGAAACCGGAAAGGAGAGACTTTTCGGTGCCGCTGTCGGCGCTGCTTTTCGCTTATTTATCCGCGAATATTCTTAGATAATCAATTAGGCTGTGGGACCGGATGTGGTCATTTCGGCAACTGCGCCGACCGGACCGGTTTCAGTCATTTCAGAGTCGTTTGCGGGAGCCTGCTGTGCAGCAGCTTCTGCTGCCTGCTGCTGAGCGATATCCTTATGAATCCACTGCAGAACTGTTGCGCGGTTAACTTTCGTTAACTGAGAAATAACGTTGTAGGACTTGCCTTCTTCCTTACGCAGACGAAGCACTTCGGCTTTCTGTTCAGGTGTGTAGGACTGCTGGCGAGCGCCATGTTCTGCACGGAAGGTCCCGATCAGGAAGCTGCGATGCCAGTCACGAGCTGTGTATACGGGAATATTGAGAGTTTTTGCACAATTTTTGTAGCTTCCGCCGGCCTGGAAAATCGCCAATGCTTTCTGACGAGTTTCGAAGGAGTGTCTGGGAAGAGATTTGCGGCGGGATGCGTACGGGGCCTTCGCAAAACGAGCCAGGCCTCTTGCTGTCTTGATTGTCTTTGGCATAACTAAATGCTCCGGTATGCTGATTATCAATGTGGTGGTTTGTAGTGCTCATGAAACTTGAATAACTATTTTATTATCCATGTTACTCTGAACTATGAGTAATGATACCATTTAGGGTAAAAAAAGATTATTGTTGTTAATAACTAATTAAATAATATTTTTTTCAAGATAATCACCCTGACACGTTACCATTCCGTGCTCGACCTTAGTTTTTTTCCTATAAATCGTTCTACTATTCACTGACAATTCAATATAGGAGGAGCTCAATGTCGATACTCAAGCCCGGTTTGGAAGAACGGTACGAAAGGGTAAAACAATCACTTGCAGACGACGAAATGCGCTTTGGCAGAGAGCCGGGAAGCGTCTTTTTACTTCCGATTTCAAAAACCTTCGGAATTGATGCTTTAGAGGAAGCAGTGAAGTGCGGTATGAGGGCCTTCGGGGAGAACTATGTTCAGGAAGGGTGCGAAAAAATCGAATACTTTAAAAAGCAGCATCCCGACCTGGAGATTACCTGGCACTTTATCGGACATCTTCAGTCCAACAAAACCCGCCCTGTAGCTGAACATTTCGATTGGGTTCAGACGGTAGAGCGCTTAAAAATCGCACAGCGGCTTTCTGAGCAAAGACCCGCAGATATGCCTCCCTTAAATGTGTTAATCGAAGTTCACATCTCTGACGAAGAGAGCAAAAGCGGCTGCCAGCCAGCCGACGTCCCGGCCCTGGCTCAAGCTATCACATTGCTTCCGAACTTAAAGCTTCGAGGCATCATGGCAATTCCGGCACCCTCGGATACTGAAGAGGGCAAAAAGGCTCCTCTAAAAGAAATGTATGCCATCTTCCTGCATTTAAGAGATGAGCTGAATTTTGATATCGACACGCTCTCTATGGGCATGAGCTCGGATATGGCAGAAGCTGTGGAATGCGGGAGTACCATGGTAAGAGTCGGCTCGGCAATTTTCGGACCTCGTGACTACACCAAAAAGGAGTAAAAATGAATAGAAAAACAATCGCCTTCATCGGCGGCGGAAACATGGGAGAAGCCATCATTTCTAAGATGGTCTCAAGCGACTGGAAGGGCGATGATATTCATGTCATTGATCACAATGAAGAAAAATTGGAGCGTCTTTCTTCCGAATACGGTGTCCATGCTCATAAGGAACCCGGTTCGTGGCTTTCTGAGATCGATGCCGTTGTTCTTGCAGTCAAGCCGCAGCAGCTTGCTGAAGCCATCAAAGCCAGTAAAGAATGGATCGAAGACGCACTCGTAATTTCTATTGCGGCCGGCGTTCGAGTCAAAGACCTTGAAGCGATGATCGGTCACAACTGCATTTGCCGCACCATGCCGAATACTCCGATGAAAATCGGTCTCGGCGTCTGCGGACTTTATTCCACACCCGAAGCAGAACCCGACCATCGCTTTATTGTCAAAGTTTTTGCGGCCTGCGGCGATTTGATTTGGTGTACGAAAGAAGAAGAACTGGACGGAGTAACAGCCATCAGCGGTTCCGGCCCTGCTTATGTATTCAGATTTATTGAAGCGCTGACAGAAGCCGGACTTCGTTACGGATTCAATGACGTCCAAGCAAAGAGAATGGCCATTGCAACCGTTCTCGGGTCAGCCGAACTCGTCAAACGCAGCGGCGAGTCGCCGTCTGCCCTTCGTGAAAAGGTAACGAGCAAGGGCGGCACAACTTATGAAGCGCTCAAGGTCATGAATGACCGTCACTTTATGGAAATGATGCAGGGTGCGATGGACGCCTGCAAGAAACGTGCCGTTGAACTCGGCGACGCTTTCCACGAAAGCGTAGAAGCAGCGGAGAAATAATTGATGCTGAGGCCTTCAAAGAAGGCCTCACTTTCTAAGCTTCCAAATACTTTTCTTTAGACTGATACCAGCGGGCAGCATGCTTTTCTGCCCGCGGATCTTTTTCTCGGATCCACTTATCCGCCATCGCCATGGCTTTCTCAACGAGGAAGCCATCGGTTTCAAAATCAGCAAAACGAAGCAGGGCAGCTCCGCTCTGACGAGCGCCTAAAAACTCGCCAGGCCCTCTCAACTCCAAGTCTCTTCTGGAAATTTCAAAGCCGTCTGTCGTGTCGTTGAATACCTGGAGACGTTCCTTGCCGATCTTTGAAAGCTGGTCTCCGAAAATCGCAAAGCAATAACTCTTGATCGATCCTCGGCCGACGCGTCCTCTGAGCTGATGGAGCTGGGCAAGCCCGAAGCGTTCTGCGTGTTCAATAACCATAATGGATGCGTTCGGAACGTCTACGCCCACTTCAATCACTGTTGTAGAAACTAAAAGCTTTGTTTCTCCCTTAACAAACCGATCCATGACAGCGTTTTTATCTTCCGGCGTCATCTTGCCGTGCAGAAGCTCAATCTTGAACTGAGGGAGGATTTGTTTAATCTCTTCACATGTTTCAGTGGCAGCGGTAAGGTCTACTTTTTCGCTTTCTTCGATCAGAGGGCAGACCCAATAGGCCTGCAGGCCGGCGGCTAAAGACTTGCCGATCCATTCGACCAAATCGCCTTTGCGGCTCATGGAAACTAATTTTGTTGAGATCTCTTGTCTTCCCGGAGGCAGTTCATCGATGACGGAGACGTCGATATCGGCTAGATAACTCATGGCCAAGGTTCGGGGAATAGGCGTGGCCGACAGCATGAGAAGATGTGGCATCATACCGTTTTGCTGTGCACGAATGGCTAATCTCTGATCCACGCCGAAACGGTGCTGCTCATCGACGATGGCGAGCCCCAAAGCCTTGAATTTAACGTCCGGTTGAATGATTGCATGAGTTCCGACCACCAGTTCGGCACCGTCTTCGATTGCCGCCAAGGCTTCACGCTTTTCTTTGGCCTTCTGTTTTCCGGAGAGCCAAACGACACGGACGCCGAAAGGTTCCAGCCAGGAAATAATCTTTTTAAAGTGCTGTTCAGCCAAAATTTCCGTCGGCGCCATAAGCGCCGCCTGGTAGCCTGCATCAATCGCCTGGCAGGCGGCAAGCGCCGCAACGACGGTTTTACCGCTTCCGACATCTCCCTGAACCAATCGGTTCATAGGGCGTTCGCTGCCGAGAGATTCGTAAATATCTTTCCAGACTCGAATCTGGGCCTTTGTCAGCTTAAAGGGCAGGGAATGGAAAAATTTTGCTGTCAAAGAGTTGTTGTCGCCTTTGCGCAGCGGCATCAACGGTCCTTTGTTCATATCCCGCATTTCACGAGATTTCTTCAGCGAAATCTGCTGAGCCAGAAGCTCATCGAATTTTAACCGCTGCCAAGCCGGATCCGTTCGATTCTGCAAAGGACCAATCGGAGCGCCGGCCTTAGGATGATGCAGAGAATTAATCGCTTCAGAAAGTCCCGGAAGGTGCAATTCATTACGCTCTTCTTCGGTCAAGAGGTCAGAAATATCCACGTCCATTAAGGCGCGGTCAATGCGTTTTCTCAGCCACAGCTGAGTCACACCTTCGCCGGCGGGATAAACAGGTGAAAGCGTTTTAGGAAGGTCGCTTTCGGGTTTCGGAGCGCGAACCTTGGGATGAATCATTTCAAGACCGCCGCCGAAAGCGGCACGCGGGTTTCCGTAGAGTCGGACACGTTTCCCGACTTTCAGTAAATCACGAATAGAAGGGTAGTAGTGAATAAACCGAACCTTGAGCATGTCGGTTTCATCATCGACCCAAGCTTCAAAATTTCCGAACCGATTGTCGCTGTTATTGGTGACAACACCTTCAACCTGGGCGTCGACGCCGACTTCAAGTTCTTCGATCGGCGTAATGGAGGTCTCATCTTCGTAACGAAGAGGCAAATGAAGGACAAAATCCCAATCGCTGACCAAACCCAATTTCTTAAGGCGTTCGGCCAGAGGCGCCAATTTTTGTCCGGGTTTTCGTTTCCAAGAAATTTCTGCCACTTTCCTAACAGCCTATATCTATATAGAAGAAGAGCTGCCTGTAAGGCAGCTCGAATCCTCTTTTTTCGTGAGTCGAATGCTTTACACAAGCATTCTATCAATTAAGTAATCAACGGTTAGCACGCATATTCATTGTCAGTGCGTAACGGTCGCCGGGATGATAAGACTCTGAAATTTCGAGGATGTTCCGCTTAATACCCATGTAGTGGCGGAGAATACGGAGGCAAGGTGAGCCGACCTGAGCATCCAGATACATTGCGGCTTCTGCAGGAAGGGGAACGGCGGAAATCTTCTGG
This sequence comes from Parasutterella sp., assembly GCF_057870745.1. Taxonomy (NCBI): domain Bacteria; kingdom Pseudomonadati; phylum Pseudomonadota; class Betaproteobacteria; order Burkholderiales; family Sutterellaceae; genus Parasutterella; species Parasutterella sp. Next base: position 27,256 of record NZ_DBMALT010000036.1, read on the forward strand.
ACGACTTCAAGACACTTTTCTCCGTATTCTTTCTCGATCAGTGTGGAAAGAAGAACCAACGGATTTAACCGAGCCAAATCCGGCAGACGGGAGTAAGCGGCGTTCACATAAACCGCCGTCCAAACAACAGGCTTTCCGTTGTCTGTCGGATTGGTTCGGACATTAGAAAAACGCAGGAAGCGCAGATACCTCTCGCATTCCAGTCTCTTTGCCAGTGCGTGGTCAACAACACATTCCTGAGTTCCCTGGACAACTCTTTTGTGTGTAGAGGACAAACCGTCGATATCCGCAAATGAGGTGTAGGTATGGGCATAGGTTTCGTCAAATCCTACGGATACGACTTTAGAGCCTAGTCTTGGCCACCGTTTAATCAGGCCCATGCGTGTGAGGTCTGCAAGTGCGAGTCGGACGGTATACCTACTAACGTTATATTTCTCACAGAGCTCCATCTCGGTTGGCAAATACGAATCGAGGGGATAATCACCGTTGGTGATACCACGAGTCAGATCATCTGCGAGCCTTACCCAGCGTGCGTTTTTCATATAAGGCCTTCTCAAATAAATTATCTTTTTATGACATTAATGTTACCCCTTTTTACCCCTATAACACAATAGGGATAATAGTTAGGAAAATCGAGTAAAAAGAATCACGTATGCCCGTGCATCTACTTAGTAATTTTAAAAATTTACCAAAATGGGAAATCTGACGAATGATAGGCATACCACTTAGAGAATTAGGTTGAAAAATCCCTATTCTGGGGAAGGAGGAAGAGAATCTCATTTCAGTCTATAAGTTTTTATATTTACCCCTGTAATAATACAGTAGTTTTTCTATGTAAAAAAAGAGTTTATATGAGGAATCTCCACTAAAAACCTCTTGCCAAACAGGGCGGTTTTCGTTTTATTAATTCGATGTGGCTATTTTATCGAGAGGGGTTATTTTAGTAAGCAAAAATGACAATTTTTTCGACTCTGACAAAACAAGTAGTAATCAATAGGCAGACGAAATCTCGGGAAATCCTGGGCCCCTTGGGATGAATCGCGGTATTTATGTACCTGGCGCATCTCACGGAACAAGAATTTCCGTTTCGCGGAACAACTTTGATTTGTTCCGAGTGTCCGGCCAGACCAATTTTATGAAATAACTCTTCGTTCCAAGGAATAGGAATTGAAAATCGAAGCTCTCTGCCAATAGCTTTCTTAATAAATTTTATTCGCTGAAGAAAAGCCTGTTCCTCGGTAAAACGTCCACCGAATCACGGAACATCGAATATAAAAAAAGCCCCATTTCTTCCCCTTTGCAAAAGTTTTAAAAGCTGTTGCTGTTACAAAAGAGACCAGCCTTCTGATTTTGGTCTGTGGTTTTTACTTCTCATTGAAATTAAAGAATAATTTAGTATTTGTTATTTTTAGCTCTGTCTCCTTATTTTTGTTTTTTGCCTATGTAATTCAAGTTATCCCCTCTGTTAGATAGAGAAAATTTGACGGTTTCGAATAATATTTGACTGCGGCTTTGTTCCGCAAGAGACTTTTTGGAAACCGCGGAACAAGATCAAAGAAAGCCAATGTTGGAGTAGCAGCTATCGAGCAACACCAATTCCGAGAAATATTTTTAGGGTCAAATTCACTACTGTCCAAAATAAATTTGAACGATTGACATAGCCCCAATGCAAACATGCTGGCGATCCGATAAAGTTGATTTTTGCGAAATAAACAAACGG
>NZ_DBMALT010000037.1:0-28811 GCF_057870745.1 Parasutterella sp.
AAGTAGGCGACCCGCATAGGTTAATTGGAACCGCTGGGTGCGAGACCCGCATGCCCAGTGGTGTGAGAGGGGTAGGTGAAAGCTTCCCCTACTCGATTGGTCTTTTTCACATAATTTATTGTGACTACCGAACAAAATAGTCTCATTCCAAGAAATCCTAAAACAAAAAGCTCGACAACCGCTGTTGCAGAAGCCGAGCTTAGATGAATTAAATAAAAAGATTATTTCTTCTCTTCTTTTTTGTCTTTCGGATCAAGTTTTACGGCCAGGAATGTTCTGCTTCCGTCACGAGCAACTTGAAGAGCTAGTGTCTTGTCAGCAGCATTCACAGCATCTTTGAACTGTTCGAAGGAGCGAATCTTCTTGCCGCCTACGGATAAGAGGACATCACCTTCTTTGATTCCGGCCTCGGAAGCAGGACCATGAGATTCGACGACGACAAGACCGTCACCGTATTTTTTCTTCTCTTCGTCATTCAAACCGCGGACGGTTACGCCTAAACGACCGCGAGCTTCTTCAGCGGCTTTGCCTTTAGCAACTGAAGTATCGGCAGCTGCGTCAAGTTTGACCTTCACTTCAGCTTCTTTGCCTTCACGCAGAACTTTAACCTTGTGCTCGGTATCCGGGCGAGCAGAAGCGACTGCGCGAGAGAGGTCTGCAGCATTATCAATACCCTTTCCGTCGAAGAGGATGACGATATCTCCTTCCTGCAGGCCGGCCTTTTCAGCCGCGGAGTCTTTTTGGATCTGAGCGATCAAAGCGCCTTTGTTTTTCTCAAGGCCGAAAGATTTTGCCAACTCCGGACTCATTGTTTGGATCATTACACCCAAACGGCCGCGGTTTACTTTACCGTGTTTGACGAGTTCGTCTTTAATCTGAAGCGCCAGATCAATAGGAACGGCGAAGGACAAGCCCATAAAGCCGCCGGAAGTAGAGAAGATCTGAGAGTTAATGCCGATGACTTCTCCCTTCATATTGAAAAGAGGACCGCCGGAGTTGCCCGGGTTGACGGCGGCGTCAGTCTGAATGAACGGGACAAACTGATCGCTTGGGAGGTTACGGCTCTTAGCAGAGACGATACCGCTCGTTACTGTGTTCTCCAAACCAAAGGGAGCGCCGATAGCAGCAACCCACTCGCCTACTTTGACATCTTTAGAGTTGCCGAGCTTAACGCACGGAAGGTCTTTCCCATCGATCTTAATGACAGCAACGTCTGTTTTGGCATCACTGCCGATAACTTTGGCATTGAACTCACGATCATCAGTCAGATGGACCTTGATTTCATCAGCGCCGTCAACAACGTGATGGTTAGTAAGAATCAGACCGTCCGAACTAATAATGAAGCCGGAGCCTTGGCCTTTGCGTTCTGGCATACGACCTTCAAAACCATCCGGTCCGGGGAAGGGGAACGGGAATCCGAAACGACGGAGCTCATCGAGCTTGTCTTTGGGCATTCCTTTGAAAGGGTTTGCGTTTTTACGTACAGCGGCTTTTTGAGTAACCTGAATACTTACGACTGCTTTACCGTTGTCCTCCACAAGCTTGGTGAAGTCAGGCAGCTGCGCCTGCTGAGCGTGAGCGGAGGTTATCGGGGCAATCGGAGATGTCTGGACTAAAGAGCCGGCGACAAAAGCGAAAGTGACGGCAGCGGCTGCGGCCGTTTTTTTCATTGAAATACGAAGCATCAAATAAATCCTTGGTAGATAAAGTTTAGCTTGGTTTAGATCTTTAACTATTTGAATTAAGGACTACTTAATGAAATCGGATGAACAAAATTAAGAGTAAATGAACGTAAATTCAGATAAAGAGATGTTACGTTTTCGAACAAATCAAACAAAAGAAATCGGATCGTTTCAGCAAGAGAAAAAGGTCAACAAATTAATGCAGCCCAGAACGATTGGTTAAAAATAAAAAGAACCGGATGATTGAGATCGTTAAGAAAAAGCCTGAGGAATAGGCTCTGCTAAAGGCTGTAGGCGTAAGATGAAAGAAAATTAATTAATAAGACCTCACCCATGGAACAAACTTTATTTACTCAATTTTTACTCCAATTTGGAAAAAGTTCGCCGCTTTTTCTTCTTATTTTCTTGGGCTTCGCACTATCACACTGGTTTGGATTTAATAAAATCACCAGCACGGTTCTTTCAAGGTTTGCTTTTAATATTGCTCTTCCGGCGATGTTGTTCCGTCTTCTGTCTAACCTTGCGTTAACAGAAAGCCATGCAGATCTAAGGCTGTTGATCGCATTTTTCGGAGCCTGCTTCATTCTGTTTTTTATCGGACGATTTGTTTCCGGATATCTTTTGAAAATGAAGCCGGTAGAAACTGCAATTTTCGGTACCGGATGTGTCTTCTCCAATAACGGACTTCTTGGTCTCCCTCTAGCCATTGCGATGCTTGGAGAAAAAGTCGCTCCTTCGGTATCTGCGGTATTGTCTTTAAACGCCTTGGTGTTGTGGACCTTGGTTTCAATTGCCGTTGAATTCTCTCTTCAGTCGGGACATCTTACGATCCGCTCTTTTTTGAAAACTCTAGCGTCAGTTTTTAAAAATCCCTTGATTATTGCCATTTTTTGCGGGGTTGCCTGGAGTTTTACGGGATTAAGCATCCCCTATGTGGTTGACGAGCCTGTCCGTCTAATAGGTAACTCAGCAACTGCACTGAGCCTGATCGTGGTGGGGATGGGGTTGTCGGAATACGGAATAGGCCAAGGGTTAGGAAAGAGCTTTGTACTGAGCTCCATTAAATTATTCATTCATCCTACGCTTATATTTTGTTTGGCGTTATTAATCGGATTAGGTCCGGTTGAGACGACGGCGATTGTATTTTTAGGTTGCCTTCCTATGGGGGTTAATGTTTACTTGATGTGCCGGCAATTTCATGCAGCTGAGGCTGTTATCGCGAATGCAATGATCATTACAACAGTTGTTTCTTCATTCACTGTTCCAATGGCAGTCGCATTTTTGACAAGGTATTTTGGAGGATTAGGGTAGAGAATACAGGGTCGATGAGGATAGTCTTCGTTTGAGTAGGAAGGCTTGCTAGGAATTTGAACTTTCTGCAAGTTAACAACTTCAATTGGAGTACTACTCAAATGAAAAAAACACTTATCGCTGCTGCTGTAATGGCCACATCCGGCATTGCATTTGCTGCTTCTAACGTCACACTCTATGGCGTTATCGAAGAAGGCGTCCTCTTAGAAAAAGCAAAACATGCTGACACAACTGTTCAACTGAGATCTGGCTTCGATCAGGGTAGCCGCTGGGGTATCAAGGGCGTTGAAGACCTCGGAAACGGATATTCCGTCGGTTTCATCCTTGAACAGGGCTTCTCTGCAGACGACGGCAACGTCGCTAACGCAGGCAATGGCACAACTAGCGGCTTCACCCGTGAAGCTTTCATGTATGTCAACGGCGACTTCGGTAAGTTCGGCGCTGGCCGCACAGGCACTTTAGCTTCCGGTGCTCAGTCTAACCACATTCTGACTGGTTGGGCTCTCGGAACAGGCCTTGGTCTTTCTTCTTGGACAAGCGCTATTGGTACAAGCTTTAGCCGTACCAACAACTCCGTCGTTTATGCAACCCCTGTCTTCTCAGGTTTCAGCGTACATGCTATGTACTCTAACGGTCTTGCCACTGATACTGACAAGTGGTCCGACAACAGTCACTACTATGGCTTAGGCGTTAAGTATCAGGCCAACGCCATCAGATCCAGCTTGATTTTCGAAGCTGTCGATAATAAGGCCACAGGTACTGATGCAGTTAAGGTTTCCGATCTCTTCACAGAAAACGAATTCAAAGCTCTTGGTATTGGCGACGATTGGGCTGCTAACAAGGACACGGTGATCAAAGAAGCTACTGGCAAGAAGAAAGCTATCTACACGATCAACTACGGTTTGGAATATAACCTCGGTTCTTGGACACCGATGTTTGCCTACCAATTTGCTCATCAGAACAGCGGTCGCAGAACTCATATGTTCGGTTTATCCGCTAAGGTTGCAGTTGGCGGCGGTGATGTTTTAGTTGGCGGTCGTTACCTCTTCGGTAAAGATGAAGCTAAAGACGTCGGAGCCAATAAAGTTGCAGTTGATGGGGACGTCCGCGCATGGAACATTGGCGCAGCTTACATCTATCCGCTTAGCAAGCGTACAGCCCTGAAGGCTTATGCTGGCTATGCCGATTCCGGCAAAGAATGGAAAGATGTTGAAAACGTTGCTTACAACGGCTACCAGGTTTATCTCGGTATGCGTCATTCTTTCTAATCAAGAAAGTTTAAGCTAGCTAGTCGGGCCTCCTTCGGGAGGCCTTTTCCCTACTATCCGGGGAAGATCGTTGGGTTGCCGTTTTTATCCTGGAGCCTAAAGATAAGCAAAGGTCGTTCAGCCTTTGTTTTGATAAATCCCAACTTTAAATAAAAAGGAGTTAGGTTTTCAGTAAGAGGCTCAACGACCACCCCCCAACAGCTGGCAATACTGGCAACTTCATATCCTAAACTTATAGTCTTGTAGACCATGGCTTTTGCTAACCCTAGCCCTTGGTATTTGACATCAACTCCTAAGCGCCCTAATAAGAGAATGGGGAGAGGGTTAGGCAGATTTTTTTTGAAGGCGGCCGATAAAACGGAATGGTCTATAACTCCTACTCGAACCGAAAAATAACCCGCTAAAAAGTTGTTATCGTCAAAAACTAGATAAGTGCGAGAAACTCCAGCAAGTTGGTTTTTAATCGCATGTCTCTTTAACCAATCGTTTATTGCATTTGATTGGCAATCGAAAGAGTCCAGCAATTCCCTATGTTCTATAGAAAGAGGGACAGGCTTTAAAAACTTCATCAATTCTAATCCCACATCTTAGCCTTAGCTAAATTTTTCCTTCCGATTATTTCTTCTGAGCTCATCTCTGATTCGAAAACTTTTAAAACTTCATTAAAGTCATTCTCAGATAAACGAATGATATTTTTATCGGCTAAAGATTCTTCAAAGCGTTGCCTTATAGCGGATAACACAATGTTTGTTTTTGTCTGTTGTTCTTCTTCCGCAAGTAGATTAAGTAGCTTTAAATCAAAATCCGAGATACGGATCGTAAGCGTATTCATCTTTGTCATTTTGTACTCTCATTGTTATTACATTCAATTTTAAATAGTTTTTTACCGTGCTGACAATATCTTGATGCCTCTGTTGAGGTTGACTTGCTAGGAATTTGAACTTTCTGCAAGTTTTACAACTTCAATTGGAGTACTACTCAAATGAAAAAAACACTTATCGCTGCCGCTGTGATGGCCGCTTCCGGCGTTGCATTTGCTGCTTCTAACGTAACTCTCTACGGTGTCATTGAAGAAGGTGTTCTTTTGGAAAAAGCTAAACACCAAGATACTACTGTCCAACTCAAGTCAGGGTTTGACCAAGGGTCACGTTGGGGTATTAAAGGTGTAGAGGATCTTGGGAACGGTTATTCTGTTGGTTTCATCCTTGAACAAGGCTTTACTGCGGACGACGGCAACGCCGCAAACGCTAATTACACAACTTCAAGTGGATTTACCCGTGAATCTTTCATGTACGTGACCGGCAACTTCGGTAAACTGGGTTTCGGTCGCACTGGTTCACTTTCTTCCGGAGCGCAGTCTAATCACATCCTTACAGGCTGGGCGCTCGGAACTGGCTTAGGTCTTTCTTCTTGGACTAGCGAAATCGGTACTTCCTACGGCCGTCTTAACAATACCATTTCTTATGCGACCCCGTCTTTCTCTGGATTAACTATCCACGCAATGTATTCCAACGGCATTGGTGAAGACACAAACAAATGGTCTGAAAATACTCATTACTACGGTATCGGCGCTAAGTATCAGGCTAATGCGATCAAATCCAGCTTGATCTTTGAAGCAGTAGATAACAAAGGTGGAGAAAAGAATCTAGTAGGCAATAAGGTTCACGGAGATAAAGCCTACACTGTCAATTTTGGTTTCGAATATAACCTTGGCTCTTTCACGCCAATGTTTGCATATCAGTGGGCTAACCAGGACGATGGGAAGAAGACTCATCTGTTCGGTCTCTCTGCTAAAGTTCCTGTAGCTGGTGGTGACGTGCTTGCAGGCGCCCGTTATCTCTTTGGTAAAGATGAAGCTATAACAACAGGAGATGATAAAGTTCGCGCTTGGAACATTGGCGCAGCTTACATTTATCCTCTCTCCAAGAGAACGGCTGTTAAGGCATATGCTGGTTATGCCGATGGTGCTAAAGCCTGGAAAGATACAGAGAAAGTTGTCTACAACGGCTATCAAGTTTACCTCGGCCTTCGTCATGCATTCTAATCTGATTTAATCTCTGATTAATCATCGGCCTCCTTCGGGAGGCTGTTTTCATTTGAACTTCGATTGTTGCTAGGAATTTGAACTTTCTGCAAGTTAACAACTTCAATTGGAGTACTACTCAAATGAAAAAAACACTTATCGCTGCCGCTGTAATGGCCGCTTCCGGCGTTGCATTTGCTGCTTCTAACGTAACTCTCTACGGCGTTGTGGATACCTCCGCAGTCTTTACTCACGATGGTGGTGCAACCGATAGCAAGAATGTTATCGATATGCAGTCTGGCTTCCGTAACGGTTCCCGTTGGGGTATCAAGGGTGTAGAAGAGCTCGGAAACGGATACGCAGTCGGATTCATTCTCGAAAACGGATTTAATTCCGACGATGGTACCAACGGGCAGAAATACAGCGGCGGATTCTCTCGTGAATCTAAACTGTACATCAGTGGTGAGTTTGGCCAGATTGGTTTCGGTCGTTTGGGCTCTTTAGCCAATGGAGCACAGTCAAACAGCATCCTTTCTGGTTGGGCTCTTGGTACGAGCTATCAGACTCAGGGCACTCTCACTTCTTTCATGAAGAATAACGGTCGTGTTAACAATGCAGTTGCCTACGTTTCTCCGTCCTTTGCCGGCCTCACGGTTCACGCTATGTACTCCAACGGTACAGATAAGGACACTGCAAAATGGGCACAGAACGATCACTATTATGGCTTAGGTCTGGCTTATCAGTTAGCTAACTATAGAAATACGCTTATTTTTGAAGCTGCCGATAATAAAGGCGGAGACAAAGAAACGGCTTACAGCATCAACCTCGGTTTGGGTTACGATCTTGGATCCATCACTCCTCAGTTTGCCTATCAGTATGCTTGGCAGGATAACCAGTACAAACAGCACGTCTTCGGATTGTCTGCTGCTGCTCCTGTAGCAGGTGGCGTTGTAAAAGCTGGCGTTAAGTATCTCTTAGGTAAAAACGAAACAGATGAGTTCAAAACTACAACTGGTGAAGATAAATACAATTCCTTATCTATCAGCGCCGCTTATGAATATCCTCTTAGCAAACGAACCACCGTTTGGGGTTTTGCTAGCTGGGCAGATGGCTCCAAGGGATACGCTTCCAGCAAACTCAAAGATCTTAAGAAAGCCGATAGCTCACTCAAAACAGCTAACTTTGATGGATATGTTCTCTCTGTCGGTATGACCCACAATTTCTAATTAAAAGTTAGAAAGTTAGGTTTGGAATCCCCTCGCATTGAGGGGATTTGATTATTCCAAGGAATCAATAATGAAAAGAAAAATTTTTCTCGGTTCTGTTCTGGCCACTTTAGCTTCTTTCTCCTACGCAGCTTCTAACGTTACCCTTTACGGCCAAATGGATATTGGCGTAGTAGCCGGAAAAGCGAAACATTCTTCAGCGACTTTCCAAGAAAGATCTGGTTTTACAGGAATGTCCCGATGGGGTATTAAAGGAACAGAGGATTTGGGCAATGGTTACCGCTTAAGCTTTACCCTAGAAGAGGGTTTTACAGCCGATGACGGAGCCGTCACAGCAGGCTCCGGTGCTTTCACACGCGAATCTATCCTCCGACTGAACGGTCCATTCGGTACAGTTGCCATGGGTCGTATGGGAGCTTTAGGTTTTGCGCAATCCACCGCTATTCTTCGAGGTTGGGCATTCGGCACTTCATGGGGAGCAAGCGCTTGGAGCGTCGGTAACGTTCACTTTGGTCGTTTAAACAACGCTGTCAACTATGTCACTCCCTCCTTCTCTGGTCTAACTCTGCACGCCACTTACTCTAACGGTACAGCAACAGACGACAACAAATGGTCTGACAATGCTCACTACTACGGTGTTGGTGCAAAATATACAGCTCATAACATTGATGCCAGCATTATTTTTGAAGCTAAAGATAACAAAGGCGTAGCACTACTGGAAGAAAAGCAGAAGGCTCTTTATCACATTACGGCCGGAGGCACATACAACTTCAACGGAGTCAAACCCGGAGTGATTTACCAGTACGCCACACAAGAAGATTATTACCATCAGCATGCATTCGGCCTTTCTGTAACAGCCCCTCTGGCTGGTGGTTCAGCTAAATTGGGCGCCAAGTACCTTCTTCGCAAATACGACAGCCATTATGTCGATCTTGCAGCCCTCTCCGAAAAGAAGGCAAGCGTTTGGACTGTTGGAGCAGGTTATGAATATCCATTCAGCAAACGCACCAACCTTTGGACATACGCAGGTTATGCCGATGGAGCTAAAGGCTGGAAAAACGAAGCTGATGTAAATTACAACGGTTGGCAGGTAGGCTTAGGTCTTCTCCATAAGTTCTAAGTTATTCATTGTCAGAGTTATTAGCGCAAAAGAAATTCCATTTCTTTCGCGCTTTTTCGATACCCGACTACTGTGAAGATAAAAAAGCCTCCCGAAGGAGGCCGATGACTAATCAGAGATCAGGTCAGATTAGAAAGCGTGGCGAAGGCCAAGGTAAACCTGGTAGCCGTTGTAAGCAACGTCTTCGACTTCCTTCCATTCTTTACCTGAGTCAGCGTAACCGGCATAAGCCTTAACAGCTGTTCTCTTGGAAAGCGGATATTCATAAGCTGCGCCAATTGTCCAGGCACGAACGTCGCCATCAACCTTAACTTTATTAGCGCCGACCTTTGTAGCTTCGTCTTTACCGAAGAGATAACGAGCGCCTAACATAGCTTTGCCACCAGCAACCTGAGCTGATGCAGACAGGCCGAACATATGAGTTCTACGGCCGTGATCTTGATGGGCGAACTGATAGGCAAACATCGGTGTCCAAGAACCTAGATTGTACTCGAAACCATAGTTGATGACATAAATAGCTTTCTTCTTAGCTGTGGCAGCTTTGAAGACATTGTCTTTAACGGCAGCCCAATTGGTGTTGCCAAGAGCCTTCCACTGTGTTTCTGTGTAGACATCCGACACTAATTGAGCGTCAGTTGCAGAACCTTTGTTATCAGCTGCTTCAAAAATTAAGCTGGATCTGATAGCGTTAGCCTGATACTTTACACCGATACCATAGTAGTGGTTGTTGTCAGACCATTTTTCGGAATCGCTAGTCAGGCCGTTGGAGTACATAACGTGGCCGCTGAAGCCGTCAAATACCGGTGTGGCATAAGACAGAACATTGTCCATACGGCTGAAGTTATTAGCAATTGCGCTCTGCCAAGAAGAAGCACCGTAGGAAGTACCGAAAGCCCAACCTGTCAGAATAGCCTGAGTCTGAGCGAAGGAAAGAGCACCTGTACGGCCGAAACCGAAGGAGCCGAAGCCGCCTTTAACATACAGGAAAGATTCACGGTTGAAAGCTTTTCCGGATGTAGCTTCATTGCCGTTGTCAGCGTTGAAACCCTGTTCAAGAACGAAACCGGCGCTGTAACCGTTGCCGAGATCTTCAACACCCTTGATGCCCCAGCGGGAGCCCTGGCCGAAACCGGAGTTCAGTTCGACTTTGTTGTCGCCGTGTTTAGCTTTCTGGACGATCACACCTTCTTCGATGATACCGTAGAGAGTGACGTTAGAAGCAGCAAAAGCCAGAGAGGAGAATGCGCCAAGAACGCCCATGGCGATAAGTGTTTTTTTCATTTGAGTAGTACTCCAATTGAAGTTGTAAAACTTGCAGAAAGTTCAAATTCCTAGCAACAATTGAAGCTCAAATGAAGAAGGCCTCCCGAAGGAGGCCGATGACTAATCAGAGATTAAGTCAAATTAGAAAGAGTGGCGCATGCCGAGGAAAACCTGGTAGCCGTTGTAAGCAACGTCTTCGACTTCTTTCCATGCTTTTCCGGAGTCAGCATAGCCAGCATAAGCCTTAACAGCTGTTCTCTTGGAGAGCGGATATTCGTAACCGGCACCGATGGTCCAGGCGCGAACGTCACCGTCCACCTTAACATCGTTGGCACCAACTTTCTTCTGGAAATCTTTACCGAAGACATAACGAGCACCAAACATTGCTTTACCGCCACCTAATTGAGCTGTAGTGGAGAGGCCGAACATATGAGTTCTGCGACCATTATTCTGGTGAGCAAACTGGTATGCAAACATCGGTGTCCAGGAGCCAAGGTTGTATTCCAAACCGTAGTTGATGACATAGATAGGACGCTTAGCTTCCTCTGCTGTGGCTAATTCTGTTTCTGCCCACTTTTCGTATTCAGCCTTATTAGCCTTGTCCTTGGACCAAGTTGCATATTCGACTTTGTTGCCATCTTTATCTTCGTCTAAACCATTGACTAAGAAATATTCCTGCATGGACAAGAGATCACCTGCTGTCTTAGCGGGAACAGCAGTTCCTTTGTTGTCTGCAGCTTCAAAAATCAAGCTGGACTTAATAGCGTTTGCCTGATATTTAACACCGATACCATAGTAGTGGTTGTTGTCAGACCATTTAGCAGAGTCACTTGTTAAGCCATTGGAGTACATAACATGGCCAGTGAAACCATTGAAAGACGGTGTAGCATAGGATAAGACGTTATCCATGCGGCCGAAGTTGTTAGCAATAGCGCTCGTCCAAGAAGAACCACCGTAAGAAGTTCCGAAAGCCCAACCTGTCAGGATAGCCTGAGTCTGTGCATAGGAAAGAGCGCCCGTACGGCCGAAGCCAAAGGAGCCGAAACCACCTTTAACATACAAGAAGGATTCACGGTTAAAAGCTTTGCCGGCAGTTCCTTCCGCGCCGTTATCTGCACTAAAACCTTGTTCGAGAACGAAACCAACGTTGTAGCCATTGCCAAGATCTTCTACACCAGTGATACCCCAACGAGAACCCTGGGCAAAACCGGAAGCGAGCTCGACTTTATTGTCACCATGTTTAGCCTTAGATACAACGACACCTTCTTCGATAACACCGTAGAGAGTAACGTTAGAGGCAGCAAATGCAACGCCGGAAGCGGCCATCACAGCAGCAGCGATAAGTGTTTTTTTCATTTGAGTAGTACTCCAATTGAAGTTGTAAAACTTGCAGAAAGTTCAAATTCCTAGCAACAATTGAAGTTCAAATGAAAAAAGCCTCCCGAAGGAGGCCAAAATTCAGACTAATCTATTTAGTAGATTAGAAGCTGTGCTGCATACCGAAGAAGAGCTGATAACCGTTATACACCGGTGTAATGTTGGCATCTTCAACTGTTTTACCAGCCTTGTAGGAAACGTCTTTCCAACCTTTGCCAGAGTCTGCATACCCTGCAAATGCTTTGAGTTTCGTTCTCTTAGAGAGCGGGTATACATAGGCTGCGCCGATATTCCAGGAGTTGACGTCCTGGTCTTCAGTTGCCGGAATAGTCTTGTCTTTGCCAAACAAATAACGAGCACCTGCAAGCAGATCGCCGCCAGCCATAGGAACCTTAGCACTTAAACCAAACATGTTAGTCTTCTTACCTTCATCCTGCCAGGCATACTGGTATGCGAACATCGGAGTGATAGAACCGAGGTTATATTCGAAACCAAAGTTAATGGCATACTTCGTGTTCTTATTATCAACAGCAGGAGCTGCCGGTGTTTCTTTTACTTGTTGGGCTTCAAAAATCAAGCTAGTTCTAATGGCATTAGCTTCATATTTTGCACCAAGGCCGTAGTAATGGTTATTTTTCGACCACTTAGTAACGGAATCATCGCCAGTTGTCTTATTGGAATACATTGCAGAAATTGTCAGGCCGCTGAAATTCGGAGAAACATAGGCAATTGCGTTATCTACACGGCTGAAGCTTGTTCCGATTTCAGAAGTCCAAGAGCTAAGGCCATAGCCTGTTCCGAGTGCCCAACCAGTAAGAATCTGATAAGAACCGGCTCCAGAGGACAAAGTACCGAAACGACCTAAGCCTAATTTACCGAAACCACCTTGAACGAACAACTGAGACTCACGGCCGAAGACCTTACCGGCGGAGTTAGAAGCTGTGTTTGCGCCGGTATCGGAGTCATAACCTTCTTCTAAAACAAAGCCAACGTTGTAGCCATTGCCCAGATCTTCAACACCTCTAATACCCCAACGGGAACCAGAATCAAAGCCAGAAACCATGGCAACATTTGTGTCATGATGTTTTGCCTTCTGAACAACAACGCCCGTCTCAATAACACCATAAAGGGTAACGTTGGAAGCAGCAAATGCAATGCCGGATGCGGCCATTACAGCGGCAGCGATAAGTGTTTTTTTCATTTGAGTAGTACTCCAATTGAAGTTGTAAAACTTGCAGAAAGTTCAAATTCCTAGCAAGAATTTATCTGCACCGTCATTCTGATAAAAACGAGACATGCGAGCAACAAAATCTGTTGTATTTACGCAAAAACAACACTTTTAAATGAAAAACAATATATTAAATCAATAAAAAGTTGTTGTTTTACAACAAATCAGCTTTATGTATTTTGGCTTTTTCGTCGTCAAAAAGTGCATCTGCCCAAAGCTGCATCACGACTCGTCTTCTATCCAAAAGATCGCTTCGTTGATAAGCTAAAGTTTTTTGCGTTCCGGTGGTGTGCATGAGCGATTTCTCGGCTGCTTCATTGTCAATATCGTTTTCAGCGCACCAATCTCTGAAGGTCGAACGCATTCCGTGCATGGTGCACGCCTGATTTAATGCAGTCCTCAAAAATTTCCTTGGCGTTTCCCGACGTATCGGCGTCTTTCCGTCTACAGAAAATATGAATTCTCCCTTCGATTCTTTTCTAATTTCCTTTAATAATGAGATGACTTGCTGAGATAGCGGAACTCTGAACGGAAATTCTTTGCCGTCTTTTCGACGCGATGGAGGGCAAAGCCAAACTTTCTCTTTCCAGCTTATCTCTCTCCAATGGGCTTGAGTAAATTCAACAGTGCGGGTTGCAGTAAGAACGCCGAACAGCAGGGCTTTTGCCCCGATAGAACTCTCTTGTTGTAGTTTGGGAATGATGGCTTTTAATTCCGTAAAGGAAAGAGATTTGAAATGCTGGGTTGAATTGCATTTATTTGCGGGAGGAAGAAATAAGTCGAGGTTTCCTTTCCAGGAAGCTGGGTTGTTCCCAATATATAGGTTCTCATTGATCGCATAAGCGAAAATTTTCTCTAACCTCCCCCTTACCCGGGAGGCGGTCATCGTTTTGTTTATCCATATGGGACGAAGTATTTTTAGGATGTCTTTTCGGTCGATTTCATCGATGAATTTTTCCCCAATGACGGGAAAGGCATAAGTGCTTATAGAAGAGCTCCAAGACTGCTTTTGAGCCGGATTTTTCCATAGTCGAACCGAGGCTAAGATTTCGATGACTCGCCGTGCATAGTCTTTAAAAAGAACCGGATGTTGTTTGGCTTCCATTAATGCAGAAGCCTTTCCGCTGAATTGAAGTGATGTTTTTAACAGAAAAGCAAATTGTTTTACTTCCGATAACGGCTTTTTACTGGCGCTTCCGAGTGCTAAATCGCAGACGCGGCCTTTAGGATCGAGATAGCGAAAAAAATAATTTCGATATCTTCCGTTGCCCCGAACTCGTACGTATAGATGAGGCTCTAATCGATGGGTGCCGTCGGGTAATTCAAATATTTGCTTTTTGCTGAAGCGGCCGATTTTTGCATGAGACATACCAGTGTGTCCTCCAATGTGTTAAATGAAATCAGTCTCTCAATTACAGAGGATCGCTGGCTGTCTTTTCCTCCAAAATGATTGGGTAGTTTCGGCCTCTAGGCGGTGGCGATTTTTCAAGAAAATACATAAGATGGAAAAAGCGAAAATTCGCTAGAATAATTAGGACTCACCCCGGTAAGACGACCCAACAGAAAAAGACGAGGAACATAAATGCGACCTGTGCGTCTCAGAAATTACATCTTCTATTTGTTGGCTCTTACAATTACCTTGCCGCTGCTGGTGTTGAGCTACTCTCAGTACCGGATGATTGAGCAGGAGATCCGTAAAGATGATCTCCTCCTGGTGGAAGATGCGTTAGCACTGTCCAACAATGTTAAAAATAGAGTTGATTCCGCGAAAACCCTCGTTGTGATGTCTGCAAGCACACTGCAAGTCTATGGGACAGAGGACAAATCAGCCTTACGAGCCATCCTAAAAAGCATTTTGACGGAAGTTCCGTATTTCTTAAACATCCACTACGGTGATGTGAATGGAGACGTCATCGTTTTTGAGCCTCCTAAGAATGCACGGAATGAAAGTAATGAGGGCGTGTCTCACACAAATAGGGATCATTGGAGTCACATCCGCAATCGGGACTCGGTTTATATATCTGACGTCATTATGGCGACCGATGCGGCAAACGTTCCCATTGTGAATATTTGTGCGCCGGCAATAAACAAGTCCGGAAAGATCATCGGTTATGCAGTCTCTGCTCTTGATTTAAAGAGTCTGTACGAAGATGTGGTATCAGGCTTAGATATTCAGGACAGCGCTGTATATATCTTGGACAAGAAGGGTGCGCCTATTTACGCGACCGATCATGTTAATTCTCCGGAACCCTTGATTCCTTCCAAGGTTTTAAAAGAACTCGTCGCAAATAAAGAAAACGCTCAGGTTTTATCTAGGAACGATGCGTCTGATTTAGTCGGCGCGATCAGAGAGATACCGGGGCTTGGCTGGTACGTCGGTGTTTTTAAGAAGGAAGAGGATAGAGAATCAGCAATCATCTCGATGGCGGCGACAAACAGCCTGATCTTCTTCTTCCTTTTGCTAGTAACGTTTATTTTGGCTTCCTACTCTGTTCGTCCCTTGACCGAGTCTGTTAATAAACTCATTGAGCAGGTGAGAGAAGGCAAGGCCGTTCCGACTGAAGCGGAAAAAGTCCATCATCCCGAAGAACTCGTTGAGCTTCAGAAAGCTTTCTGCCGCTTGTTGGTGAAATTGAAATCTCACCAGAAATCCGAAGGCGCGCTTAGTGAACTGAGCGAATCTGATGTCCAAAAAGAAGTCGAGCTTCTTAAAGAACAATATGAATTCCTGCAGGCGCTGATTACCCTTCTGCCGTCTCCGATGGCCATTGTGGATGAAAACGGCTTTGTTCGTTTCTTAAATCAGTCCGCCTCTAAGTTCTTTGACAAAGCAGTAGCCGGAGCGAATTTCGCTCAAATGCTCAAAGAAAAGTTTGAAGAAGACAATTTCGGATTTAACCTTCACGGCATGTCAGAAGAAAAAATCCTCAAGACCAAGGATACGAGGGAGGATTTCCTGCTTCAGAGAAGAGAGTTGCCGCCGATCAAAGGAACACGACGCAGTGTTTACTTACTTTCGCCGTTCAAAGAGCCCGACTGGAATTCGAAATAAGACACGCCTAAAGAAGGCAGGAACTTTTCCAGCACATCCTTCACCGAGAGGATGAGGCTTCGGTCATTGGTGCATGGGTGGCAGTCAATATGTTCCGCGTTCAAGATTCTGCTGTCGATGTAGAGCGAAATTTCTTTGTTTTGATCAAAGATCAGACCAAGTAAAGAAACGGCGCCCGGGAAGGTGTGCATGAGTCGGGACAAATCCTCGGGAGAGGCAAAAGAAAGGTGACTGCTTTTCAAAAATGCGGCCGCTTGTTTGGCATTAAATCGTTCTTCTCCCGGTATCACAAAGAGAAAAAATTGTTTCTTATTCTTAACTAAAAGCGTCTTACAGCACGTAGAACCAAACTCTTTTGCAATTTTTAACCCTTCCTCACAGGTCGTGATGGGTAAGTGATTCAAGGCTTTGAACGGAATGTTGTGTGTACGAAGAAAGTCCTCAACTTCTTGGGTAGTGTTGTCCATAAGAGCCTGTAAGATTTTGTGTCCGTTTTGGAAAGTATTATATAGATGCGGTATACACTTACGACAAATTATCAGCCTAACCAAGTGAGAAACTTATGGCAGCAGCAGAAATCGGTTCGTTTCCGCCCGGCGTGAAACGCTTTTTTCTTTTAGGGGCACCAATTATTGCCCTTATTATTTATTGGATACTTCCGAACACTTATACGGATATCCATAACCAAGTCCTTCCTTTTAATCCTCACGCCAAAGCTTGTTTGGCCGTCGTGGTTTGGATGGTCCTTTGGTGGCTTTTTGAACCGGTTCCGATTCCGGTGACTTCGCTTCTTCCCATTCCGCTCTTTCCCCTATTAGGGATCGCTAAACCTGCGCAGGCAATGGCGCCGTACGCATCAGGTACGATTTTCCTGTTCATGGGCGGTTTTATTCTGGCGATTGCCGTTCAGCGCTGGCGTCTGGATAAGCGCATTGCTTTAACCACATTAAAACTCGTAGGTACCAAGGCGCCTGCGATTGTGGGCGGTTTCCTCTTGGCGAGCGGTGTGCTTTCCATGTGGGTATCCAACACAGCAACCGCGGCCATGATGGTTCCGATTGCGATGGCCGTTCTTTCCTTAGTGCGAGCTAAAAAAGCCGGCGGTCCGATCGATCAAGAAGAAGAAAACTTCAGCGTCGCCATGCTGCTTGCTGTTGCCTACGGTGCCTCTATCGGCGGTATGGCCACCATTATCGGTTCGCCTCCTAACGGCATTTTTGCGCGTTTTATGGAGCAGAACTTCAATGATCCGATTTCGCTTGCGCATTGGATGAAGTATGGAATGCCGCTTACACTTATTCTGCTTCCGCTGTGCTGGTTCCTTCTGACTAAGGTTCTCTTCCGTAAGACCATGAAGGAAATCGAAGGCGGCGCTCAGTGGGTTCAGTCCGAATTGAATAAATTAGGACCGATCGGCAAGGGCGAAATGATCGTTCTGATCGTCTTCTGCGCTGCGATCCTTCTGTGGTCCTTCGGCGGTGTGTTAAGAGGTCTGGATTTCGGCGGCACAAGGCCGTTTGCTTCGCTCTCTGACGCCGCAATTGCGATGATCTGCGCCATCGTGCTGTTCTGTATCCCTGTGAACAGAGACCATATGGTTTTGGATTGGTCGGATATGAAAGAGCTGCCCTGGGGCGTTCTGCTCTTGTTCGGCGGCGGTCTTTCCATGGCTGCCGGTCTGCAGATTACGGAATGCGGTCAGATTATCAGCGCAAACGCAGGCGTTCTAGCCGGGCTTCCGCGCTGGGCAATTCTCATCGGTGTGAGCTTGCTCGTGATGCTGGCAAGTAACTTTACGTCCAACACGGCGCTTGCCGCAACACTCATGCCGCTCCTGGCTTCCGCGGCTGTTCCGATGGGCGTGCCTGCCGAGCAGCTGCTGATGGTGACGGCTCTGTCTGCATCCTGCGCATTCATGATGCCGGTCGGAACGCCTCCGAATGCGATCGTGTTCAGTACCGGACGCATCAAGATTATGCAGATGGTTTCTGCCGGTGCGGTTCTGACGCTTGTCTCAGTCGTCGTCATTGGACTGTTCGCAGCAACATTCATCAACTAATCTTTTGAACTCGCAGAGGGGGGCCGAGGGCCTCCCTTAATTTTTGTTGCAAAGCCACCTCCATCGGCCGAATGAGGTACAACCGTTTGTTAAAATACGGCCTTCGATCAGGGCTTCCAAATGATTCCAAGACTTAAATTGGTAAACGTCACCAAGCGATACGGGTCAACCGTTGCGAATGACGCAATATCGCTTGAGGTAATGCCGGGGGAAATTTTGTCCGTGCTCGGAGAAAACGGAGCAGGCAAAAGTACCCTGATGAAGATTATCTTCGGATCTGTCACGCCCGATGAGGGCGAGATTTATTTTGACGGACGAAAAGTTAATATCTCGTCTCCTGCGGACGCGCGCGAACTCGGAATCGCGATGGTGTTTCAGCACTTTGTCTTGTTTGAGACACTGACTGCTAAAGAAAATATTCTTTTGGGAATGCCTGAAGGCACAGATCCTAAAGAATTAGAAAAAGAGATTATTGAAAAAAGCCGCCATTACGGCATCGAAGTTGATCCGAACGCGATTGTTAATGATCTCTCCATGGGCGAGCGGCAAAGAGTGGAAATTCTCCGCGCGCTTTTAACCAATCCGAAGCTTTTGATTCTTGATGAACCGACCTCGGTTCTTTCTCCTCTCGCGCTTCAGGCCCTCTTTAAAACCCTGCGCCAGCTGTCTTCCGAAGGCGTTTCCATCATCTTCATTACGCATAAGCTCAATGAAATTCGGGAACTTTCCAAACACTGTACGGTGATTCGCAGCGGTGAGGTGGCAGCCAACATCAATCCTCAGGAAATGACCGAGCAGGAGCTCGCCAAGCTTATGATCGGCAGCGACCTTCCTGAAATCATGCCTCGACCGGAAATCAAACCGCATCCCGGTTTGGAAGTCTGTTTCCAAGGTGAAGAGGTTGGCTTTAAGAGCCGCTACCCGCTCTACGGCAAGATTAACGTTCCCTGCGGCCGAATCGTCGGTGTGGCCGGTATCTCCGGAAACGGCCAGGCAGAGCTTATGAAGGCAATCAGCGGCGAAGTACTGCTGCCTAAAAACTGTATTTCTATCGTCGGCTCTTTTGCCGGAGACCTTCGCGTTAAACACAGACGCGCTTTAGGTCTGCGCTATGTGCCCGAACAGCGCTTGGGTGAAGCGACTGTTCCAGAAATGTCCTTGGAAAGCAACACGTTGCTGACCAGTAATTTGTTCTTAGCCAAAGGTTTTATGCGCAACAAGATGATCGCGCGCTTTACGCGTTCGATTATCGAAAAATTCCATGTCCGCAGCGGCGGTTCCAAAGCTCCGGCTGAAAGCCTTTCCGGCGGAAATCTGCAGAAATTTATTGTGGGTCGAGAGCTGCTTCATAACCCGAAGGTGATGATTTTGAATCAGCCGACTTGGGGCGTGGACGCGGGCGCTGCAACGCTTATCCGCAATGCCTTAATCCGTCAGAGGAGCGGCGGGAGCGCGATTTTAGTGGTCAGTGAAGAACTCGACGAACTGTTTGAAATTTGTGATGAATTGGTTGTGATGAGCGAAGGCAAAATTTCTCCTCAAGTCAAAACAAAAGATGTCAGCGTTGAAGAGATCGGTCGATGGATGTCCGGCCTTTGGCCTGAAGCGAAGGAGCAGTGATGAATTTTCCTTTAGCACTCTATAACCGCCAGCGTCCGAGCCGCTTTCTTTCTGCAGCGTCTCCGTTTATTGCGGTTCTCTTGACGCTTTTGATCGGATGCTTGATTTTTGCCGGGATGGGCAAAGATCCGATGCATTCCATGTACGTGTTTATTGTCGAGCCTTTGCTCACACTGCGGGGCTGGGGAGAGTTGGGCGTAAAAATGACGCCGCTCATTCTCTGTGCATTGGGCCTATTAGTTTGCTACCGAGCAAACGTGTGGAACATCGGTGCGGAAGGCCAATTAATTGTCGGCGCGCTTGCCGGCGGCGTGGTTGCATTGCAGGCTAGCCCCGAAGCCTCTCAGCTCTACATGATTTGGGTCATCCTGGCTGCGATGGTCGGCGGGGCGTTATACGCCGGCATCGTGGCCTGGCTCAAAGACAAATGCAATGCCAATGAAATCTTAGTTTCTCTGATGCTCGTCTATATTGCCGAGCTTTTCCTTTCCTGGGCGGTTCAGTCCCCGCTGCGAGATCCTCAGGGCTTGGGATTCCCGCAAAGCCCGATGTTTGAGACGGCAGCCACGCTCCCGATCATGATTCCGGGTACCCGAATGCACTGGGGTGGAGCTCTCGTTTGCTTTGCCTTGTTCGGCATCTGGCTCATCATGTCGAAGATGTTTATCGGTTTCCAGGTGCGCGTTTCCGGTATGGCGCCTAAGGCAGCTGCTTACGCGGGCTTCTCCAATCGAGCCATTATTTATTTTGTGCTGCTTCTTTCTGGTGCTTTAGCCGGATTGGCCGGTGTGATCGAAATCTGCGGTCCGATCGGACAGCTCACGCCCAAGATCTCCCCGGGATACGGCTTTGCCGCGATTATTGTGGCTTTTGTGGGGCGCTTAAAACCACTCGGAACCATTCCTGCAGCTTTCATCATGGCGCTCTTTTACCTCGGCGGTGAACTAGCCCAGTCCAGACTCGGAACGCCGGCTGCTTTGACGGGTGTGTTCCAAGGTCTCTTGCTCTTCTGCATCATGGCTTGTGATTCTCTGATTTTCTGCAAATTAAAGTGGGTCGGATTTAATTCCGCGAAGGGGGCCGCATGAGTGTTGCAGCTTCTTTAATTGCCACGACGATGAATGCAAGCACGCCGCTGCTGCTTGCAGCGCTGGGAATTTTGGTTGCCGAACGCTCCGGCGTCCTAAACTTAGGCGTCGAAGGCATCATGCTGATGGCGGCCATCGCAGGCTACATGGCAACGGTTGAGACCGGGAGTTTTGCGGTCGGATTTATTGCTGCCGTTGCAGTGGGTATTTTGTTTGCACTGTTCTTTGCCATCTTCGCTGTGGGCTTAAGGGCCAATCAGCAGGCATCCGGCTTGGGTGTAGCGATTTTCGGCGGCGGCTTATCCGCCTACATCGGCATTCCTTATCAAGGCGCCGTGCTCCCTGAAAGAGCGGCTGACGGCATTCCGTTCTTAGACCAGATCCCTCTCCTCGGACAAGCATTTTTCAGCCAGCATTGGATCGTTTATTTGTCCTTGCTCATGATTCCGGCTGTTTGGTATTTCTTGTTCAGGACCAGGCCCGGGCTGGTCGTGAGGGCCGTCGGAGAATCGCCGTTTTCAGCAAACGCTTTGGGATACTCGGTTCCGATGATTCGATGCGCGACGCTGGCTTTCAGCGGAGCCTGTATCGGGCTTTCCGGCGCTTATTTGTCGCTCATCTATACACCCTTATGGGTGGAAGGCATGATTGCTGGCAGAGGCTGGATTGCGCTGGCGCTGGTGACCTTCGGTACTTGGCGTCCGTTCAGAGTGTTCTTAGGCGCGTACTTGTTCGGCGGCATGACCATGCTGCAGATGAATCTTCAGAGTATCGGAATTTCCGTTCCGACTCAGTTTATTTCCATGGCGCCTTATGCGGCGACGATTATCGTTTTGGCGCTGATTTCGAGAAATCCGACTTGGATCCGTCTGAACATGCCAGCTTCTCTCGGAAAGCCGTTTAACCCGCATTGATGATTTTTTTGTTTACCTTTCTTTAAAGGAGAAAGACAGTGAAGATGTCTTTAAAACTGGTTGCAGCTGTGGCTGCTGTTGCTTCCGCTTTTGCTTTGAGCGCCTGCGGAGACAAAAAAGAAGCTGCCCCGGCTAAACCGGCAACACCGGCAGCTCCTGCCGCTCAGACCGAGGCAGCTGAACCCTTGAAAGTCGGTTTTGTGTATGTGGCTCCGATTGCGGATGTCGGCTACACAAAACAGCATGACATCGGTCGTATCTACGCTATTGATAAGGTAGGTAAAGATAAAGTCACAACGACATTCGTGGAGAATGTTCCCGAAACTGCTGACGCAGAACGTGTTATTCGTCAGATGGTTGCCGACGGCAATAAGCTGATTTTCGGAACCAGCTTCGGCTACATGAACTACATGCAGAAGCTTGCTAAAGAATACCCGGATGTGAAATTCGAGCATGCCACCGGTTACAAGACTGCGCCCAACATGACGAATTACAACATTCGTTTCTATGAAGGCCGCTATCTGGCCGGTATGCTTGCCGGCGGTGCAACTAAGAGCAACATTATCGGTTATGTCGCTCCGTTCCCGATTCCTGAAGTTCTGCAGGGTATCAACGCCTTTACATTGGGTGCCAAATCCGTTAATCCGAATATTCAGGTGAAGGTGATTTGGACCAACGCTTGGTACGATCCTCCCAAAGACACCGACTCTGCCAAGACTCTGCTGGGGCAAGGGGCGGATATTCTCACTCAGCACACTAATACCAGTGCTGTAGCGAGTGCTGCCGAAGCTGCAGGAAAAATGGTTATTCCGTACAACAGCGACATGAAGTCTGTTGCTCCGAATGCCCAGATTGCTGCTCTTGTGCTGAATTGGGGACCGTACTACGCCAAGAAGATCCAGCAGACGATCGACGGCAAGTGGGATCCGACACCGGTTTGGATGCACTACAAAGACGGCGCAATGTCTCTTGAAGGCGTTCGCACCGATAAGATTCCTGCCGATATCGTGAAGAAGATGGAAGAAGTGAAGGCCAAGATCGAGAGCGGCGAATTCCATCCGTTTACGGGGCCGATCAAGACCAACGACGGCAAAGAAGCTGCTAAGGCAGGTGAAGTTCTGAAAGACAATCAGCTTCAGACGATGAACTACTACGTTGACGGCGTGATCGGTAAAGTGCCTAACTAACCAGATTCAACGTTAATCCAAGCGAAGGCTCGGCAGAATTGTCGAGCTTTTGCTTTTTGAGGGCGGGAGAAGTTGTGGTCTTTTACTCATAGAAAAGCGTGATTTCCTATTTTGGCTCGCTTAACACATAGACAACCACGCCGGAATGTGCTAGCTCCGCCCCTCTCGGGAGAATAAAATCCGTCAAACCGGAATCCGAGCTTTCCGGAACCAGTCGAAAACCTCTCTCGGAAGCAGTAAATCTTCGAAGTGTTTTTTTCCCTGCGTATTCAAGAAGAACGATATTGCCGACCTGGGCTTTTGCTTTCTTTCTTAGAAAAAGAACGGTTCCCTCATAAATACCGGCTCGATCCATCGAATTATCCGGTGCCTTTTCCACAGAAATCTCTTCCGCCGGGATAGGGAGCGAATTGAACACTTCATCTGCAACTTTTGTCGGTGTCGGTTTTGTTGTGGCCGCGATTTGCGACCGAATCCAGGAAGATCCTCCTAATCTTTTTAATTGAATTAAAAGATCTTCAGTCAGAATGACGGTCGTTGTTTTTGCGCCGATAAGGGGTTTGCGGCCTGCACCGGGCCGCGCGCCGCCTTTTTTCTTTTGAGCTCTTTTGATTTTAGAATCAGTCATAAAAATATTTTGACTAAAGAAACAGTTGCCTTGTCTGCGACACATGATCACGCATTGCACCATAGGCTACAACAAGAATGGATGTAGTGAAAGGCGAAGGTATTTGTGGAATTGATTGGAAATATGTGAAAAAGACCACAGATTAGATTAAAAAGGTGGATCGAATAATGGCTGAATACATGAGAAATGCTCTGTTTGGATTAGCGGTCGGAGATGCATTAGGTGTACCTCACGAGAACAAACCGAGAGGCTCTTTCAAGTGCGTAGGTTGGGATTACACACCGGAACCTAATCGAAAAAGAATGTGGTCGGATGACACGGCGCTGACGCTTGCAGAGCTCGACAGCTTCGGGACTCTCAAAAAAGTGGATTTTGATGCCGTCATGCAGAACTTTATGGAATGGTTTCTGATGGGCAAATTTTCTTGTACCGGACGCTGCTTCGGAGCAGGAAAGAGTACGGTTCACGCGATTAAGAATTATTGCTATGGGAAAAAGGCAATCGACTGCGGTTCAAAGGACATTATGTCCAACGGCAACGGCGCTCTGATGAGAATTATGCCGTTTTGTCTTTTGAAAGAAGAATACCGTAGAACCTTTAATTTCGACGATGCCGTAGGTATGACGCACAGGCATCCGATAAATCTTGCTGCCTGCCGCTTTTTTGATGTATTGGTCAACGCGATTGTTCGAGGCTCGGATCTGAAGACTGCTTACGAAACTGCCGAGAAATCGTTGTACGAAGAGGAAAAAGAGCTAATTCAGCTGCCGTCTTTTGGAGCCTTAAGTGAGCGCCCTGAAAGCGAAATTAAATCCGGCCGCTTCGTGCTGGATACTTTGTGGGCTGCTGTTTGGTGTGTGAAAAAGACCACAAATTATCGAGATGCCGTTTTGAAAGCCGTTGATCTCGGAGATGATTCCGACACGACGGCTTCTGTGGCCGGCGGAATAGCCGGGTTAATCTACGGAATCGGGGGAGAAAAAGGCGTTCCGACCAATTGGATAGAGCAGTTGGCTTGCCAGGATTGGTTGGCGGGGGCGGCAGAAAAGACGGCGGAAATGACTTATTGAAGTATGGATAATCGGCTAAAAATATGTAGAAAAGACCACAACTTTCCAGACTTTTGCCTTGGTAGCTCCGGGTATCTGAAGTTTGACCTGAAAAACGATTGGATCCACACCGGCAGGCCGCCAAATATGAGAAAAAGACCACAATCCTGAATGGAGTTTGTGGTCTTTTTCACACGGAAAAATTTCCGCGAATGAGCAAGCTCAGATCTTATCTCGCGCCGCTGGCCTGAAGAGCAATAGCAGCATGCTTACGGCCCTCGACAACTTCTTTACGAAGCTGACCGCTCGGGTGGAAGGAAACTACCTGGCGGGCCTTAATAATGGCGGATTCGCCGGACTTAGGATTACGTCCCGGACGCTCGCTTTTCTGCTTGATGGAAAAAACACCGAAGTTGGAAAGCTTCAGTTCTTCGCCGCGAACGAGGCATTCAAGAGCCTCATCGAAGAAAAGATCCACGATTTCCTTGCAGAAACGTTTAGGGAGCCCAAACTGTTCATAGATAACATCGGCAAGATGACTTTTGGTCAGCGTATCGCCTTCCTTGAGCAGGGTGCCAAGGACGAGAGCGGTCTCATCCTTCTGCTGTTCTTTGACAGCCTGTTTAGGTAAGTCTTCCATTTTTTAGTATGTTTTGAAACTGTGAAAAGGTTGAATTCTATACCAAAGCTTTGGGGCTGTGTTGTCGTTATTTATTTAATTTACAAAGAAAAAATTTGAAAAACATTGACTTTTTTAATTTGTGATCACCCAGTAAAGCCAGAGCATTTTTTGTGCAGAAAGAGCCTAATTCGGGAAATTTTTGCCGGTTCTAATTTCGGGCTTGGCGAGCCAAAAAGCATTCCCTAAGCGACCTCATACCGGACTATCTTTCGTGACTGACGCGAGGAAACAGGCAAAAAAAAGGGCGTCTGAAATAAATCATTCAGACGCCGGTATCTAAATTAGCGAGAGAAGAACCTGAGTTCCTGGAAGGGATCTCGAAAAGCTCTTCGAAGATTCTCGCTTCAACCTCAAATCCCAAGGAGAAGTGACAACATTCAATTGCCACAAACGAATATTAGCATAAAGCCCTAAGGGTTTCTACTATAATATTTGTAAAAACCTATTTCTGGCATGCGGATCTCCCAAAATTCTTGAGAAATTAAGTAGTTGTGGTTGACAAGAAGTACTGTGTTAAAACATTTTGACGAGGATTGATACAGATATTAACCAGAAAAGAAATCCGCTGATTTTATTGAGCCAAAGAGAAAAGTTTTTCGTCATCCATCGATCCGCAGCTGCTGCGGCAGAATAGCTGTAGGCGATGTGGACAAACCAGCAGGTAATAACAAACATGGCGATCATCAGAGAAACCTGCTGCACATAGGAGCCCTTGGGGTCAATAAACTGGGGGAACAGGGAGAGAAGGAACACGATGCACATGGGATTTGTGACTTGAAGAAGTGCAGCACTCGTCAAAATGTGGATTCTTTCCTGTTTGAGCTCCTTAGGGTTAAACGACTTGATGGAAGAAGAAAGTGAGATGGTCGGAGCCGTCCAGCTTTTCCAGCCGAACCAAAACAGCAGCATGCATCCGCATATCTGCAGCCCGTAAAACATGACGGGCGACTCATGAATGACAGCACCGAGCCCGCTCGCAGCAAGCGTACTCATAAATAACACGCCGATAGCGTTTCCTGTGGGAGAGAGAAAAGCATTTGCCTTTCCGTAGTTAATCGCGTTTTTGAGCGTATAGAGAACGCCGGCACCGGGTGTGATGCAGGTGATAAAAACCACGACGAAAAAGACTCCGAGGCTTGAAACAGACATTTTTTATCTCCTTTGTTGTTCGTCAGTGTAGGAATAAAAGCAAACGCTTAGGAGGCTAAGTGATATAAAATCTTTATCACTCAATTATCTTTTTGCTAACATCAGAATGCGCCGCTGTTTCGATTACCGCACCATTAGACAGCTGATGCTGTTCGCAGCCGTGACTCAGGAGAAGAGCTTCCGGCGGGCAGCCAAGCGATTGAATATGTCCGTTCCTCCTCTTGTTCTTCAGATCGACGAGCTAGAGGCAAGGTTAAGAATGAAACTGCTGGAGAGAACGCCTCGCGGAGTTTCTCCGACGGCACAAGGCAACGCACTCATGCCGATGATTGACCAGCTGGTGCGGCAGGCGGAAGTCTTGGATTACTCCGTGAAGCAGATGCAGCAAAATGCGCAGGGGATTCTGACGATCGGAGCGAACACGGAGTCGATGTTGTTTTTTATTCCGGAGTTTAAAAAACGTCTTGCGGCATTGCACCCGAATATTTCCCTGTTTGTGAAGGAAATTGATTCTTATCAGGTTGAAACCGAGCTCACCGACGGAACAGTTTTAATCGGTATGGCATTTTTCGATACCCTGTCCGATCAGCGTTTGAGGATGGCAAACCTCATCAACGAAAAACCAATCGTACTTTTGAATCGAAACCATCATTTGGCCGGGAAAGACGGAGTTTCAATTAAGGACTTGCGAAATGAAGATTTTGTATTTACGCGGCGGTCCATTGCGCCAAGGCTTTTTGACGGCCTTGTCGGTTTTTGTCAGGAGGTCGGCGGTTTTACTCCTCGGATTATCCACGAGGTCGAATCCAGTCCTCGGCAGATGGGTTTTGTGAGCTGCGGGCAGGGCATTGCCTTTCTTCCGGAATCCTTTAGACAGTGGATGCCCGAATATATCAAAGCAGAAACGATTACGGATGCGACTCCTTGTTTGCCTCTTTCAATCGCTTGGAATCCGCTGATTGAATCGCCATTACGAGATATCGTGGCAGAGGAACTGAAACAGATGTTTTTGGCCCGCTGAAAAAGTCGGCTAGCAGTCAAATCAACAGAGGAAAACAGAATGGATAGACAAAACAACAAACTGAGGATGCAGACGATCCTATCGCATTGCGGCCGCAATTTGGACGCAAGCGGCGGTTATGTGAACGTTCCGCCTTATGAAGGATCGACCATCCTGCATGATGATATGGAGGATCTGTTCGGGCGCGTCGATAATCATTTGTACGGCGACGGTACGGCACAGACTTATGGAACCGACGGTGGTCCGACGCATGAAGCTTTTTATGACGCCATGAATAAACTTGAAGGCGGAGTTGGAACCTGGGCATTTAGTACGGGTTTAGCGGGCTGCACGATTCCGATGATGGCGTTTTTGAAGACAGGCGATCACATGCTTGTAACGGATTCCGTTTATGGCCCTACGCGTCAGTTTTGTGAGGTTCTTCTAAAGAATTTCGGCGTGGAGGCAGAGTTTTACGAGCCGACTATCGGGACGGGAATTGAGAGATTAATTCGTCCTAATACCCGTTTGATCTACATGGAGAGTCCGGGCACGCATACGTTTGAAATGCAGGATGTTCCGGCAATCGCTGCAGTCGCACGCAGGCACGACGTCGTTACGATGATCGACAACACATACGCAACGCCGATCAATTTTCAGCCTTTGAAACACGGCGTGGATGTAGTCGTACATTCGGCGACGAAATACATCTGCGGTCACAGTGACGTGCTGATGTCTACAGTGACCTGCAATGAAAAAACTTGGAGGCAGGTTAGATCTGTCTGCAAAATGACGGGGCAATATGCCTCGGCACAAAGTGTCTACCTGGGCCTCCGCGGTCTGCACACCTTAAAAGTCCGCCTTGATGCTGTGGGAGCCCACACCCGGATGGTCGTTGATTGGCTTCTTAAACGGGAAGAAGTCAAAAAAGTGATTTGGCCAGCTTATGAAAAGGATCCCGGCTATCGCATTTACAAGAGAGACTACTCCGGCCCGATCGGATTATTTGCTTTCCAATTTCAAGATCATTACACGGATGTCCAGATCAACCGCTTTATGGATTCTTTAAAACTATTCGGATTGGGTTACTCGTGGGGCGGATTTGAGAGCTTGATCCTGAGAAGCTACGGGAAACGCACGGTCGGTGACCCGAAAATTATGCGTACGATGATCCGTGTTTATATCGGCTTGGAAGATCCGGAAGATATGATCAACGACTTAGATCAAGCGATAACAAAAATGCGGGATGTATAAAACACCCGAAAATAGAAAAAATTAAAGGCCGTAGAGAAAAACTCTTTGCGGCCTTTTTGCTCAGCTCAAAACAAATTATTTTGTATTGAGGGCATCTTTAAACTGTTTGCCGGCAACGAATTTTGGCTGAACAGAAGCGGGAATCTGGATCGTTGCTCCGGTGGCAGGATTGCGGCCGGTACGAGCTTCGCGCTTAGCAGACTTGAAAGTTCCGAAACCAACTAAGGAGATTTCATCACCTGCTTTAACAGTTTTGACGATCTGAGTTGTCAGAGCATCCAGAACATCTTTAACATCAGCTTTAGATTTACCGGAAGCTTCTGCAACGGCAGCAATCAATTCAGTTTTATTCATTCGATTCCTCTGATAGTGTTTGAATGGAAACCTGATAATAAGGGTTTTTTAGGGCAAAAAACAGTTTTTTGAGTTTGGGTGTGCCGTTTTCGCGACAAACCGCCGTCCAATAGGGCTTCTTGTGAGATAATATATCACGCAAATGCGTTACTTCTGTGAAAATATATTTAATTTTTCCCACTGCTGTCCAAAATAATTTGCTCTTTGACTTTGGCCTCAACATTTACAGTTAATCCAGGCCCCAGAAAGTTAAAAGTCATAAACAAGCCCCTGCTAA
>NZ_DBMALT010000038.1:0-28231 GCF_057870745.1 Parasutterella sp.
AAAGCGACGACCCGAGACCAGCTTAAAACATACGAACCGTATAAAGAGACCTCAAAAACTATTGACCATCGATTAGACGAAATAGGACGAAGGGAGCTTGACCGACGGGCTGTGTGGATCGCTAAGCGCTTGGCAAAGGCGAAGAAGGCTCTAGAACTTAAGGAAGAAATACTACAGGCGGCTGAAGAGGTAAGCGAAGAAACTTAGCAAGTTCATTTTTTTTGGGAGGGGTATGCCGCTTCGCGGCATACCCCTCCCAAAAAAGATTCAGCGAATTTGCTGTGAAAAAACAAAAGATTTTTACTTTTATTTTTTTTTGATTTTCTTACTCTCAAATTCGCACTGTTTTATAACTCTCAAAATCGTATTTGCTTAGCAGAATTAAAGAACCTCAGCACAAAAGGTGGGTGATATGATATAATTAGCGCACTACCGAAAATTATGCCTATGAAGATCAAAGCTCCCTCATTCGCTGATTTATTTGCTGAAACCTCACCACAGCTGGGCGGTGCCGGAAGAACAAAATTCCTTGAGACTTTGGACGGCATAATTCCTTGGCAGGATTTGAAATCATTGATCGGACCTTACTAGAGCGAAGGCAAACGGGGTGCACAGCCTTATCCGCTGGAACTCATGATCCGCATTCATTTTCTGCAGCTGGTCTATAACTTGTCAGACCCAATGTGTGAAGAGACGCTTCACGATTCCTTCGCATCTCGCCGTTTTGTCGGTCTGACGATGGATTCAAAATGTCCGGATGAGACTACGATCCTGCGTTTCCGCCATCTTCTTGAGAAAAACGGCCTGGATAAGCAGGTCTTTGAATTGTCCAAGAAGTAGCTCACCGACAGAGGTCTTCTCTTCAGTAAAGGCACGATAGCTGACGGCTCTTTTATTGAAGCGCCGAGTTCGACGAAAAACGCTGACAAAAAGCGAGATCCTGAGATGCACTCAGCTAAGAAAGGCAGCAACCGGCACTTCGGAATGAAGATGCACATCGGTGTGGATAAAGTCACAGGAATCATCCACACGGTGGTAACGACTCCGGCTCGGCTAATGTTCACGATGTGACAAAGCTGATGAATTACGCCGCCCTGATGAGCGGGAAGTAATCGGCGATTCAGGATATCTCGGCATGGAAAAGCGCGAGAGCGCAGATCCTGAGCACGTAACCTATACGGCCGCAAAACGTTACAGCCGGAGAAAGAAGCTCTCGGCAGAGAGAGTTGCCGAAGAAAAGGTGCTGAGTTCGATTAGATGCAGGGTCGAACATGCCTTTCATCGAATTAAGGTTCGGTTTGGATATAAGAAAGTCAGATATAGAGGGTTGGCCAAAAATACAGCACGCTTAACAATGCTGGCTTCGATCGCCAATATGTTCATTGGAAATTGCTTCGAAATTCGAACCAAGGTGAGCTTCGTCTAGGATAACTGTACCTATTAGGGAGGAAATTGACTGATTAGGCCCTAGTCAATTCCTCCTGATTGGAAAATCCGGCCCGGTCATTCAAAAATTAAGCCTCCGAAGGGCCAATGGGAAGAATCAAGCGTTTTGCAGAGCTTCCTTAATTTAATCTTTAGTTACAAATAAAAATAAATTTATAAGGGGTCAAGTATTTAATACATTGTTTAGACAAGATTAAATTCGGCTTATAAAAGCAAGATCCAAAAAATTAAATTACAAAAATCTTTTCATCTAGTTACTCTCATAATTTTTAAACTCAAAAGGAATTTAGCGAGCAATATTATAGAGGGGCTATTTATTCCATTTCAGTAAATATTGTTGAAATTTGGGCCAACGGCTAGGATAAACATCCATATTGACAACTATTACCCTCTTAAGTATCCTCAACCTGTTATTTTTCTCAACCCATTTGGAGTAAAGATGAATAAGAATTTTAAAGTTATTTTCAATCGTGCCCGTGGACTCCTTGTTGTAGCGAACGAATGCGCAAGAAGCGTAGGTAAGAGTAAGAGCATCGTTACAAGTGCATCAGCAGTTGCAATGTGTGTGTTGGTGGGGGGGGTATCTTTATCTTCGATTAATCCTGCTTTGGCTACAGAGAGCTTTAATCAAAACAATTTGATCGGCAACGGTTCCCCGATCCAAATTTCCGATACGGACAAATTAGGGGAAAACACGAAGGTTATTGGAGGTATTGACCTTTCTGGTATCTCTTCTTCTGACATTGCAAATACAAATGTTTCCATTACCCTGTCTAAGGAAACTACGATAGATGAAGTCATTGGAGGATCTCAGGCAAGAACTCAGAAAGAAAAAGATAAAGAGGCTCTTCTTCACATTGGCTCCTCTACTCTAGAAGCGAAGAACATCACTGCAGACAGAATTATTGGCGGCAGCAAAAACTCCAACTCAGATAAAGTCAATCTATCGACGGACAAAATTAAAACCACTCTTTCTAACGTCATAGTTAAAAAAGATTTTGTGGGTGGCAATCTCCTTAAGGCAACTGGACAAGGAGGCGGCGGTCCAGCCACAGCCGAAGGTAAAACTCAATCAATCGAGAACAACATTCTTTCCGGAGAGTTCGATGGGAGATTTGTTGGCGGCAGTATGGCCGAAAACTACGGCAACAATACTGGCACCCTGAAAGTTTCTGATCAGAGCATCGTTACTAACGTTTCCGGCGGTGATTTTTCTAAAATTGGCCAATTTATCGCTGGTTCTTTTGCTTCTGGTAGCCACACATCTGCCACGGTAGACTCAACGGTTCTGAAGATTACAGGCGGCACTTTTTATTCGGAGACGGCGGGTAAAAGAAACTGGATTTATGCAGGTAGTGGAGCGGAAAACGGCGGAGTTGTCTCTCATAAAAACTCGACTTTGATATTAGATGGTAGTCAAAACGGATTTACTCCTCTGCAAGGAACAACACAGAATCAAACGCATGGGCAGTTTTTTGGCGGAGGCCTGAATGCAACAGTGTCCAACTCAGTTAACGTTTCAGTTGAGAATATTATTGTCGGTCTCATTGATTCAAAAAATGAGGTTAAAACCTCACATATTTATGCTGGGTCTAACATCAAAACTTCCGGAACTTTCAACGAAGGCAATACCAACCTAAACGTTAAAAACTCCCACTTCTTCGGGGATGCCTTGGGCGCGGGTTTTGTAATGGGGAATGACGTTACATTTAGATCCGGCGATGCGGTTGTGTATATTGTTGATTCAACGTTTGATGGTTATACACAATCTACAAATCGATACAGCGGAAGAGTTTTTGGTGCGGGCAGAGTCGAGGCAGCTACAAACGCCAACGTTATTGTCAACTCTTCCACGGTAAGGATTCATAACATCTCGGGTCGCGACCTTGAAACTGGAATATCGGGCGTTTCCCATGATCCTGGAACTCAGGTTTTCGGTGGAATGCAGGTTTATGCAGCCAAAAACTCTCTGGCTCACGTAAACAGCACCAACGTGTTTGTTGATGGAGAGAAAACAGCTTTAGCTGAAGTGTATGGAGGCGGAATTGTAAGCGGAACCGTAACCTCTGACAAGAGCAGCACGTTATCTGCAGGAACAACTTATGTTGAAGTTGCACAAGGTAATATTTCAGATTATTTAGTAGGCGGGCATGTAACCAACTGGTTTGGAAGTAGTGTTGTTGGCAAACTTGAGGAACAAAAGGCCGAGTTTGAACTTAACGGACACAGTTATTCTGCCGGATCTTCGACTGCCGTTTTAAGCGGAGGTGGTAACGCTAAAAGTCTTCATGTTGTTGGTGGCAGCTTGGCGGAATACGCACATTACATGAATCAGAATGGCCGACGAGAGGCCTACGTAATTGGCAATTCCACGGCGTTGATTCGTGGTGGTTCCGCTAACATTGTAAATGGAGGGGGATTAGCTTCTTACTACGCAGTTTCTAATGGTGGTGAGTCTTCGAAGGTGAATGATGAACATCCTGTGAGCAATGTCAAAGGCAATTCTTTTGCGGTTTTAGAATCCGGTGAAATTTCTTCTTACTTGATTGGAGCAGGCTATTCTGAGACCACTCATATCGAAATGGGTACAGAAGCAACGGTCGATGGTGATAGTCATGTATTAGTTTCCGGAGGTATTGTTAAAGACGTTATTGGCGGAGGATTTGCTCAAGGGAATGGCGCAACTGCCAAGGTCACTGGCAACTCTTCCGTGACGATTGCCGGAGGTAAGATTTCCGGAAACATCTATGCTGGTGGGCTTGCTGAGAACGGAGGCACCGCTACTGTCGGCGGAACAGCAACCGTGACTTTCCTGGCTGATATTGGTTTTGAAGGAAAAGTGGATGGAAGTAATGCTAAGTCTTCTGTGCTTGCTTTCGGTGATGACAACGCTGTGTTCAATGCTGATTTTGCGGGTACTTTCAAAAACTTTGACGAAGTTAAGGCCGCACAGGGTTCTAGAGTGAGCTTTAAGGAAATTGGCAATGATCAATTTAAAGCTACTGGTGACAACAAGAGCAAACTGAAGCTGACAGGCAAAGGTATTGTTGAAACTGAAAAATTCTCCCTTAACGACGGCCAAACATTAGAAGTTCTCAGGGGAAGCTTCATTGCTTCTTCTGCAGAATTGAACGGCGGTATGCTTTACTTGGACCCTGCTTGGAACGAAGAACCGAGCCTGGGTGCCATTGAAAATCCTGGTGAAATTACGTCTCATATCGTTGTCGGACAAAACTCTGCTCTTACACTCGGCAGCAGGGATACTCAGTTAGCCTTGACGGCGTTGAAACAGAGTGGACATGGCCTCGCTGAAAACGATATAAAGTCCGTTGTTTATGTTGCTTCTCCGGTTAGCTTGAATGGCGGCAATACTATTCTTGTTGACGGAACAGTTGAAAATAATTCTGACGACCTGAATAACAACCTTCCAGGAGCCGCTGTTTTTATTAAAAAAGACAGTGCGCTTATCGTAAATGGGGAGACCGAAGGATCTTCAATTAACGGTACTGCAGGCCATAAGTTCATAACTGAGTCTGGTTCTAAAGTTATTGTCCACAATGCAGTAGCAGGGAAAAACATTCCTATCGCCGCAGGCTTTGGTGACATGAGGATCGATGAAGGTACTAGTTACGAAACAACTAACCGAATTCTTGGATTAGATAAAATCTCTTTAGACGAAAACGGTGAATTAGTAGTTAGTGTTAATTCCGACCTGTCCGTTATTTCTAACGTGTTAATGCCGAACACAGTTCTTGCAGCTGTTAGTGGAGAGAAGGGCGTCGGCGTTGATCGAATCAATAACCTTCTGAGCGTTTACAACGGCTTGGAGCATGCTGAAGTCGAGAAGGCTCTCAACTCTATCGCTCTGATGGGTGTGGCCGGCGGAGCTCAGACCATTGCTGTAAATACAGCAGACATGATTCAGGACTCACTGAATCTTCACGGTTCCAAACTTGCCTCCTACGATCATGAAAAAGCTGGTCCTGACCTTTGGATCGACGTGAACGGTTCTTTCAGCAAAGCCAACGACTACTCTGTTGGTGTTGCTAAGTACGGTTATAAGAGCGATCTGACTGGTGTTACGATCGGCGGAGACTACGCTTTAGGCAATGGTGTCGCAGCTGGTCTTGCCGTCAGTTTAGGTAAGGGTTCTGTCCGCGGTCAGGGAAATGGTTCCGGAGTTAAGAACAATATCGACTACTACGGTATCCACCTCTACGGTGTCGCAAATACTCGTTTCGCCAACTTCATCGGTACCGTCGGTTATCTGCAGTCTAAGAATGAAATCAAGCAGATGGGCTTCAAAGGCAAGCCGGACGCTAAGACATTCTCGATCGGTGTAAGAGCTGAAAAATCGCTTGCCTTGAATGACCGCATCACTGTCACTCCCCATATCGGAGTCAAGTATGTTCATACAAAACTTGACAGCTTTAATGCCGGAGGACTGACCTATACGGCAGATAAGGCTAACTTAGTTCAGGTACCTTTCGGCATGGCGTTTAACGCCAACCTTGAAGCATCCTGCGGAGCTAAGGTCAAACCGTTTATTGATTTAACGATTGCACCGAACTTCGGTGACAAGAAAATTTCCAATAAGGTCGGTTTAGTGACAACAGGTACGCTTGACTCCTTCGACGCTCGCATTACAAATAATGCGATGTACAAAGGTAAAGTCGGCGTTGAAACAACCAAGGGTAAACATTCCTTCGGCTTGAACTACGGAATTGGCGGCGGAAATCGCGGCAGAGTTGATCAGACTCTCCAGGCTAACTATCGTTACCAGTTCTAATTTTTGAAAGAGGAGGGAGCGGTACGCTCTTCCTTATTCAACAAACAATCTCCTAGCAAGAGCTCTTAATCCTCCCGAATGGCATCAGCTGTTCGGGAGGTTTTCATATGTCTAAGCGCCTACTGACGATTCACTCAGTTGATAGAGAGAACTTAGGGGGGCACTGAGCTTTTGTTGAAAGGGCCTTTTAAAAGGTAGTGGTCTTTAAGAACATCAAGGTTTACTGAGCTTACGAACGCGAAGTTGGAGCCTGGTACGGATGAAGTCATACCTTTCCTGCTTAAACCGAAAAGTCTCTTCCATGTAGAAGCATGAAATGGTCTTTTCGAATAGGGCTCTACTCTATAAGAAATTCGGTAGAACTCTTGCTCTATAAACCTCTAAGAAGCCTGTCTGCCTTTGAGTTTTGATTCGCCCCAACCCTCGATGAGAGTAATAAGGCTGAAACTAAGAAATGACAGAAACCAATTGTAAAGCGTCTCCACCAAGAGGTTAAATAAATTGTTGAGAAATCAGCTTGAAGACAAATGCAAAAAATCCTCGGTCATTTCGGACCGAGGATTCAAGCTCTGAATTTAGCGCCCGAAACCGAGTGCCAATTTAGTTTTGATTATTTCTCCCAACCTTCGGAGGCGGTATCACCGCGTTTCTTTTCCCCGTCTTTAACTTCTACGACATTCTTACCGATAGCCAGTTCATTGTTGGCCCAGTAGCCCCAGTGATAAGCGGCATCGGCTTCTTTGATCTTGCCGTTGCCGAACATCAGGTTCAGCGTGCCGTGATACGGTTCGAAGATGCCGGCACCGAGGTAGATGTGGCCGAGACCGAAGACGATGATCACGATGAAGGAGATGTCGTGGACGATCTTAGCTGTGAGAAGTGTGGACTGAGAGAAGTGGTAAGCCCATTCTCCGCCCGGCAGAAGGCCGGTATTGAGCCACAGGATCATACCCGAGATTGCTGCGAAGACGCCTGCAAAGAGCAGGGTGCCGTCGGCAACACGCTGCAGGGACTTAACTTCACGCTGCGGAGGCATGTGAACCTTGCCGGGAGCGAAAAGATAAGGAAGGAAGCGCATGGCGAACGTGCGGTCGTCAGCATCCCATTTGCCGAAGATGTTGTTCTTAAAGAGATGAACAAAACCCTTCGGAGAAATGATGATCGCCAGAAGCGGAATCAGAATGAACGGAATGGCAAGCAGTCTGTGCGTCCAACGCATAGCGATAGTGAACTCGCTGCCTACGCCGTTGTTCCAGGCGGTGACCATAACGAACAGTCCTGTGATCGCAAGCAGGATGCAGGAAATCGCTACAACACCGTGCGTGATTCGTGCCAAAACAGAATGGCGCTGGATGTATTTAGTAATCATGGTGGTCCTCTTTACTCTGCATTTTCTCTGCGTTCTTGCTCAGCAGCTTCTTTCTTGGCTTCGCGGAGATATTCTTCACCGCGTTTACGCTGAGCAGGAGTCCAATGTTCCTTGGCCTCTTCAATCGTCATCTTACGACGACGGTAGCCCAAAGCGGCAACGAAGGACACGGCCAGGCCGGCAACGGTAGCGGCGGCAGCCAAACCGGCACCCGGCTGAGCCAGTTTGCTCAGTGTGGCGAGCGGGCTAGGCTGTGCCCCCTTGACGAGGCCTTGAGCTTCGGCACCAAACTTGCAGACCTGAAGAATATGCAGGCCGCCGCATTCGTTTTCGCCGTAAAGCTCGGCTTTATCGTAGCCGCGGGACTTCAGGAATTCGACGCGTTCCTTGCCGAGTTTGATCATCTCGTCGCGCGGACCGAAGTGCAAAGCCCCCGGCTGGCAAGTCTTGACGCAGGCTGGAAGCATGCCGTTTTCTAAACGATCCCAGCACATCGTGCACTTGTCGATCTTGGGTTCGTCGCCGTAGTAGCGGGGAACATCAAACGGACAGGCCATTTCGCAGTAGCGGCAGCCGATGCATTTATCCGGAGAAACGGAAACAACACCGTTTTCTTCGTACTTCAGGCAGCCGGTCGGGCAGACTGTGACGCAGCCGGCGTTGGTGCAGTGGAAGCAGGAACGGCGTCCGAAAGCCCACTCAACGGGACGCAGCTGGTTGTCAGACTTCTTTTCTTTAAAAGTCATGACCAGACGATTGCTGCCGTTGAGGTCTTGCGGGTTCTGATAACTTCCGGAGAACGGGAAGGCGTTCATTCCGAGATTGGAATACAGAACGTTCCATTGTTTACAGGCGACTTGGCATCCTTTGCATCCTGTGCATTTGGAGGCATCGTAAAGCATCGCCATTTCTTTTCTTGTGTAGATAGACATTACAGATCCTCCGAATTATTTGGCTTTTTCAACGTTGACCAGGAAGGCCTTGTATTCAGGAATGTAGGAGTTCGGATCGCCTACGTTCGGAGAAAGGTCGTTCATGGTATCGCCGGTAGCATAGGCAGATGCCCAGCTCCAGTGGTGAATCAAACCGATGGTGTGTGTCTTCTTGCCGTTAATTTCAAGCGGCCGGTAGCGGACGGTAACCATCGCGAAGGCCTTAATGGAGCCGCGATTGTTCCAGACACGGATTTCATCGCCGTTCTTAATGCCTTTTTCTTTAGCCAGTTCTTCGGAAATTTCAACGAAAGGTCTCGGCATGATTTCGACGAGCCACGGAATGTTGCGGGTCTGTGTACCGGACTGCCAGTGTTCGCAGACGGAGTAAGACGTTGCAACGATCGGGTACTCTTCGCTGTTGCCGCGTTTGATGGACTCTTTCCACTTTGTGAACTGAACCATCGGGCTGTCTTGACGGCCGTTCATCACGTTCTTCGTCGGAGATTCGTACGGTTCATAGTGTTCGGGCAGAGGACCGTCTTTCATCGGGTAGCTGAACAAGCGGGCGTCCTGTTCCCAGGTCATGAAGAAGGCCTTGTTGTTCGGCGGTACCGGAACAACCTTGCCGTCTTCAACGCGGGTTTCCACGAAGTCGCCGACGTCGTTGTTGATCCAGCGGGAACCGTTCCATTCAACCAGCATCTTCTTGGGGTTCCAAGGTTTGCCGTTCATGTCGGCAGACGCACGGTTGTAAAGGATTCGACGGTTGGCAGGCCAAGAGAAGGAGAATTCGCTGTAAAGGCCCAATCCTGAAGGATCTGCCAGAGAGCGGCGGGTGCAGGGCTGAGCCATAGCATCCCATTTCTCGTTTTCGTTGTTGAAGTAGCCGCCGTAAATCCACATACCGCAGGCAGTGTCGCCGTCGGCTGTGAGTTCGCCGTAGCCCTTCAGCAGTTTGCCGGTCTTGGTGCTGTAGCCGTTAATGGCGTGAGCAACTGCCTTGATATCGAGCTGACCCTGCGGATTGCGGTAATCCCAGTTGACCTTGGTAACCTGGTCGGGATTGACGCCGCCTTCCTGACGATAGAGCTGAGCGATACGGTTGAACAGACGAGTCATGATCTCGAAGTCGCTCTTAGCCTGTCCTGCCGGTTCAACGGCTTTCTGACGCCACTGCAGCCAGCGGCCGGAGTTGGCGATAGAACCTTCTTTTTCGTAAATCAGGGCAGCCGGCAGCATGTAGACGGTTGTCTGAATTTCTTCAGGCTTCATGCCCGGAGCTTTCCAGAAGGTAGCGGTTTCAGTTGCGAACCAGTCGGCAACGATCATCCAGTCAAGCTTGCCGAGAACTTCGCGACAGTACTTTGTGTTCGGTTCGGAATGAGCCGGGTTCATACCCCAAACCAAGTAACCCTTGATCTGGTTTTCCGCCATGTAGTGGAAGGTCGGGATGGTGGAGTCGTTGTGCTTCAGAGAGCGCTTCGGCAGAAGGTCATAGCAGTAGTTGTTTTCTGCTGTGGCGTTGTCGCCGTACCATTCTTTCAGCATGGAAACCATGAACTTCGGCTTGTTCATGTAGTAGCCGTCGGCATAGGTTTCTTTAGAAAGGTAAGCATCCAATGTCGGATGGTTCTGCTGGATCGGCCAAGCGAGGTAGCCCGGAGCGTAGTCCATGGTGGCGCCGACGTCGGTAGAACCCTGAACGTTCGGTTCGCCGCGGAGGGCGTTAATACCGCCGCCTGCAACACCGACGTTGCCTAAGAGCAGCTGGATGATGCACATGGCGCGGCAGTTCTGGCTACCGTAGGAGTGCTGAGTCTGGCCGAGCGCATATAGGATTGTTCCGCTCTTTTCCGGGGCGCCGGAAGAAGCATATGTCTTATAAACTTCTTCAAGCAGCTCGGGCTTGATACCGGTAACCTCGCTGACTTTCTGCAGCGTGTAGCGGTCATAGTGCTTGGCAAGCAGATTCAGAACGCAGTTCGGATCCTGCAGGGAAGCATCTTTCTTAGGTACCTTGAGTGCCGGATGGTTGAACTTAGGCACACCGGGGTTGTCAACCCATGCACCGGGGGCACTGGGTTCGGTGTTCCAAGGAATAACTTTTTCTGTCTGGTACATCCAGGTCTTGTTGCTGTAAGCCTTTTCTTTTTCATCCCAGCCGGAGAAGAGGCCGTCGGCAACGTCGAACTTATAAGAGGGATCGATCAGGAAGGTCGCGTTCGTGTAGTTCATCACGTACTCTTTCTGATAGAGCTTCTTATCAAGGATGTAGCGGATCATGCCGCCGAAGAAGGCGATATCGGTACCCGGACGAATCGGAGCGTACATATCGGCCTGAGAGGCGGTACGTGTAAAGCGCGGGTCAACAACGATCCACTTGGCTCCGCGGTCAACGGCACGATGACACCAGCGGGAAGAAAGCGGATGGTTTTCAACGTTGTTGGAACCGATGGTCATGATGACGTCAGCGTTCTGGAAGTCACACCAGTGGCTGGTCATGGAGCCGCGTCCGAAGGACGGAGCAAGACCGGAAACGGTAGAGGAGTGGCAGACACGGGTCTGGTTGTCGATCTGGACAACACCGAGAGAACGGGCGAATTTCTGAACAAGCCAGGCTTCTTCGCAGTTCAGCTGTGCAGCACCGTAGCTCGCGATGCCTTCGCAGCGGTTGACGGTAACACCGTCTTCTTCTTTAGTGTAGCTCTCGTCACGAGTTTTCTTAATTTTGCGCGCCATCTCGTCGATAGCCTGAGACCAGGAAATGGGTTCCCATTCACTGGAGCCGGGGCGGCGAACCAGAGGCTGTGTGAGGCGGTGCGGATGCATCACTAAGCGGCGGTCTTTATCAACGATCTTTCTCAGACCGGTCAGACCGGCGCCTTTCGGGCAAAGGCCGCCCAGGTTCACGGGGTTGTCAGGGTCGCCTTCAATATTAATAAGCTGACCGTCGCGGACGGAACAAATGGTTCCGCAGCCGCCGGAGCAGTAGCAGCAGATGTTTAAGTATTCTTTGGTATCTGCCAGTTTCCATTTGCCGATTTGACCGGGAAGGAAGCGGGAGGCCGCAGATGCGTGGAATGCGGTAGCCGCGCCGGTCAAACCGACAGCAGATTTTAAAAATATACGACGAGATGTGCGCATAAATTGTGTCCTTTAGCATACAAGTGCAACATTTGCACAAGTCCTGGGGTGGATTCGGCGGTTGCGCCGATTGCGGTCACTTTAGGCGCCTGACTCATAAGGTGTCAATAAGATTTGAAGATTAATGAGCAGGCTGATAAGTTTTGCAAACAACGGAAAAATAAGGATAATTTTACGAATAGTTACACAGGGCTACAAAATAACAATAACTATGGGGTAAATAACTCCATCGAATAAATCGATAGAATCAAAAGAAACATGATGCGGCCTTTAGTAAAAACCCTAAAATCAAATAGATCCGCCCTTTATTGGCACGAAAATTTGTTCTTTCACAGAAAATTCACGGAGCGTGCTAAATGGGAAGATTTTTTCAAAATAACGTCAAAAATCCTCAAAAAATTGGCTAAATAACCGTATTAATACGGATGGTTTTTTACATTTTATGTAATATTTAGAAACATTAGAATTACGCGCTTTGAGCTTTTTGGAATTTGAAAGTGCTAAGCAAAATCACATTTTTAGGTAATAACCGCATCACGGTACGCCGTAGAAGGGCGGAAAATTTTCCTCAAGTTGCAGTGCCTCACTCGGCTTGTTACCAATCGCTCGAAAACCCGCTCTGACCCCTTGATTTTGCGATATTAATTTTAGGCGCATTGAATTAGGCAAAGAGATCGTACGGCTAAAAAAGAACCTCGTCGATTGATTTCTGACGAGGCAAACCGACGTCCTTGCCGATAACGAATGCAAATATCGATAACACCGAAAGACCTTTTTGACCATTTTTATTCTTTCTTTCCGGACATTAAAAGTGAAAGCAAAAAATGCTTAGGGTTTATGCTTATTAACATCGCATTTATAAGTTAAATTGCTCAAAATATTTATCTAATTTTTTGAATAATGAGAATCGTTACTATTATTATTTGACTTATTCGAAATATAAAGCAGGAGTTTTCATGGAAAAAACAAACGACGCTGAGATCAGCCTTCTAGACGCACCCGTCGGGGCAGTGGTTGATCTCGTGAGCTGGGGAAACCTCAGTCAGGAAGACATTCGCAAACTCACGGATGTCGGTATCTATTTGGATCTTCCCCTGACGGTGTCCAGCGTAACGATTTCCGGCCCTGTCGTCGTAGCCATCAGCAACGTACACGTCGCCATCGGCCGTCCGGTAGCGAAAGAACTCAAAGTTCTGTGGAACAAAGAGGT
Source organism: Parasutterella sp. (assembly GCF_057870745.1). NCBI lineage: Bacteria > Pseudomonadati > Pseudomonadota > Betaproteobacteria > Burkholderiales > Sutterellaceae > Parasutterella > Parasutterella sp. The sequence continues at coordinate 12,894 of NZ_DBMALT010000038.1, forward strand.
AGAAAAATAAATGCTGCTTAGAGATATGAAGCCCGGTGAGAAGGGCGTAATCAAATCCTTCAGACCCGGCTTAATCGAATACCGCAAAAGACTTTTGGCATTAGGCGCTCTTCCCGGAACGCCTTTTGTGGTTGAGCGAGTCGCTCCCCTCGGCGATCCGGTCGAAATCAAATTAAGAGGTTCTTCAATCAGCGTCCGTAAGGGCGAGATTGAAATTTTGGATGTCGAACCGATCAAATAAATCAAACCATGCGTAAAAATATCATTGCAGTTGTGGGCAACCCTAACTGCGGCAAAACCACTTTATTTAACGGTCTGACCGGCTCTCATCAAACTGTCGGCAACTGGCCTGGCGTGACCGTTGAACGCATTGTCGGCGAGTTCACTTATAAAGACAGAGAGATCACAATTGTTGACCTGCCCGGCATTTACTCCCTTCAGCCGAGTTCTGCTTCCAGTGAGGACGAACGCGTTGCCCGTGATTACATCCTGCAGGATGAAGCCGAACTGATCGTTAACATCGTTGACGCCAGCAACCTCGAGCGCAACCTTTATCTGACCACGCAGCTTCTCGAAATGCAGGTTCCGATGATCGTGGTGCTCAATATGCTGGATATGGCTGCTGCACACCAGATCGAAATCGATCCGCACAAACTCAGCGAAGCCTTGGGCTGCCCTGTGATAGGCATTGTCGCTGCGAAAGAGCAGGGCTTAAAGGAACTGTGCGCCGCGATGGACGCCCAGCTCGATGACCTTCGTATCCCGAAGAACCCGATCGTCTTTGCCGATGACGTAGAGGCGGCAAGAGCTGAAATTGCCAAGCTTCTGTCTGCTCAGAAAGTAGAGCGTGCCGAATGGACGGCCGAGCAGCTGCTGGAAGGCGATGCCGGTATGGGCGACTACCTGAAGGGAGTGGACCTGACTGAAGTCGATAAGATCATTGCGGAAATTAATCAGAAGTACAACGGCGACCTTGATATCGCGATGGCTGATGTTCGCTACAGCTTTGTATCTCAGGCAACGGCCGCATCCATGATCTGCAAAGGCGAGATCGACCAGAGCACGACCGATAAGATTGACAAGATCGTTCTGAACCGCTGGCTCGGTATTCCGATCTTCCTTTTCATCATGTATCTGATGTTCATCTTCTCGATCAACATCGGGTCAGCCTTTATCGACTTTTTCGATATTCTTTTCGGAGCCATCTTCGTTCAGGGCTTCGGTAATCTTCTGACAAGCATCGGCAGTCCCGACTGGCTCAAGACGATTCTCGCTGACGGCATCGGAGGCGGTATTCAGACGGTCTCGACCTTTATTCCCGTGATTGCCTGCCTGTTCCTGTCGCTTTCCTTCCTGGAAGACTCTGGCTACATGGCTCGTGCGGCTTTCGTGATGGACCGCATGATGCGTTTCCTCGGACTCCCCGGTAAGTCCTTCGTTCCGCTGATCGTAGGTTTCGGCTGCGGCGTTCCGGCGATTATGGCAGCCCGCACGATGGAGAAAAAATCCGACCGTATTACGACCGTGATGATGGCTCCGTTTATGAGCTGCGGCGCGCGTCTTCCGGTTTACGTGCTGTTTGCGACGACTTTCTGGCCGCTCGGAGGACAGAACCTGGTCTTCTCTCTATACCTGATCGGTATTTTGGTTGCGATTCTTACCGGTTTTATCCTGAAGAGAACCGCGCTGAGAGACGAGGCGGGTGCTTTCGTGATGGAAATTCCTCCGTACCACATGCCGACCCTTAAGAATCTGGGCCTTCGCACTTGGGACCGCTTAAAGAGCTTTATCGTGAAAGCCGGTCAGTTGATCGTCATCATCGTTGCAGTATTGGCCTTCTTGAACTCTTTGGGCACGGACGGCAGCTTCGGCAACGAAGACACCGATAAGTCCGTTCTTTCTCAGATCGGTAAAACCATTGTCCCGGCTTTTCAGCCGATGGGCATCAGCAATGAAAACTGGCCTGCCGCCGTGGGCGTCTTCACCGGTATCCTGGCGAAAGAAGCCGTTGTCGGTACATTGGACAGCCTTTATTCCGGCATGGGCGACCGCATGAGTGCGGCCGACCAGGAAAAGAACGGTGAAGCCAAGCCTGAAGAAGAGGAAGAGCCGTTCAGCCTCTCCAGCGAAGTCATTCGCGCCGTGAAATCGATCGGTGAAAACCTTTCCGAACTCGGAGACTTCTTTGTCGATCCGCTCGGCGTCAATGTTGAAAAAGACCTGACCGACGTCGATGAACAAGCCGCAGAGCAAGAAGTGGGCACCGGTACGTTCCGTGCGATGAAACACCTCTTTGACGGTGACTTAGGCGCCTTCTCTTATCTGCTGATGGTTCTCCTGTACATCCCGTGCTGCGCTTCGATCGGTGCTATGTATCGTGAGGTCGGCGCCCGCTGGACGGCATTTGCAGCTCTCTGGACCATTGCTATGGGCTATGGAGCAGCAACGATTGTTTATCAGATCGGCCGTTTCAATCAGCATCCGGTGTATTCCTCGGTATGCATCGGCGTGTGCCTGGCGGTTATTCTTGCAATCATTATTGGCCTTCGTGTTAAAGGCAAGGATGCGGCTCAGTGACATTAACCGAATTAAAAGAATACGTTCAAGCTCGGCGCATTGTCTCGGAACTGGAAATCGCGATGCATTTCCGGGTCGAGCCCTCGGTCATCGAACCGATGGCGCGCCGCTGGATTGACAAAGGGCTGATGGCCAAAGTCGATATGGACGGAACCAAATGCGGAGGCTGCACTGCCTGCGCGGACGGTATCAAACGTCACTACGAATGGCTCGGTCCTCAATCGGTGACTTTCGTCAAGAAGTCGTAAGACGGTAAGACTTTTTAGAACTCCTCGTGCTTAATGGTTCGAGGAGATTTTTTGCGTCTGAAGTGTCAAGGGGCGCCGCAACTGCCGTATAGTTAGAAAACCTTTCCTATCTGAAATTAAAAATGATCGTCCAAGATCCGCTCAGCAAGTATCCTCGACTCGGTAGGTACGCTCTGTTTTTTTCCATTATTCCGGGATATTTTCATGAATACGCAGCTGAAGAAGTGATTGAGAAGTCGCTTAACAGACAGTCCGTTCATGGGTTTCTTAAGCTTTTGCAGGATAAAAATGTTGCAATTGCTTTTCCTAGTTACTACAAAGGTAAATACGCAATCAAGCCTGAAGTGATTCTTGACTACGCTCAGGTCTATACGCCTTCTTTCATCAAAGAAGCTAAGAGGACGCTTGGAAGTGCGTTCAAAAGAGGAGACCAGGTTCAAAACTTTTATATAGATTTTCTTTTACAGCTTTCTTCATTCAAGCTTAGCGGTAAGGCAGATTTGAACGGAGTTTTAGACAGCTGTAAAGAGAACGCCTTCCATCCGAGTTCCTGGTTCACAGATGCCGTGAAAGGCTTGATCCTTGTCATGGCCTGCAGGAAAGAGTGGCGTCCGCTGTTCAAAGTGCTGTCCGAAGAAAACAAAGTATTGGCTTGGAATCTTTTCATGGATGCGGCCGCCGACAGGTCTGAGGACTATAGTTTAGAAGGGTCCGAAGAACTCTTTCTCTCTCTCGGGGACACGATTCGAGAGGACGTGATTACGTGGTTTGCAAGTGAATACGATCTATATAGGACAGGTTTTAGTGGTTTTACTTTTGATCAATTGTCTGATGACTATTGGACGAAGGATTTACTAAAGGGGATTTTTCAGGCTTCTCATGGAAACTTTAAAGAAGGCCAAAAAGGCGTACTTTCTGCTTTAAAGGAAGATGTTAAGTATCACCGAGGCCATTTTGTCTACTATAAGAATCCTCTTTTCTTCCGACCTATTCGAAATGTCTTTCTGACAGCAGTTTTATTTTTGGACAGAGGTTCGGCGTCTACAGCTAGAAAAATATCCTCCCTTTTAAAGAAAACTGAGGAGTTTTCAAAAGATATTGCCTCAGACATGGTTGCGCTTGTGTTTACCTTTGTCGATAATCCAGAAAAGATAACACCCTTCGATCACGAAGCAATGGCTTTCAGATTAAAAGAGAATGATTCGAGCCTTGCAATTTTTGTGTTGGCTGTGCTATGCAAGATATTCTCTTATGGGAACTACAGATCTATTCTTGAGTCTCATTTGGCAAAACGCAAAAAGGAGAACAATCCTCCTTTGAAGTACATTCTTCAGCAGGCTCTTGATGCGCTCAACCCAAACGATCCTGAAGTCGCGAAATTGACGGCAGAACTCAAATGTCCTCCGCTGCTGTCCCATTACGCCACACTTTCGGAATGGCAGTTCGGATTGGATAAGCTTTTAAATTACAGCAAGATACTCAAAAAACCGACGTCCAAAAATACTCGTGCTCGCATTGTTTATTTGGTTGATATCGATACGTTCGATATTCAGCCATACAGACAGAAGTCCAAAGACGGTATTACCTGGTCGAAAGGGACGGCGGTCTCCATGTCTTCTTTCGCTGAGATGCTTCCGGAAATGGATGAAGCTGACCAAATCGCTGCCGCCAAGGTTGTCCGGGTCAACTCTCGAGTCGCTCGACTCAGAGGCCTCGAGGTTCTTTATGAACTTGCCGATACAGGCAGGACTTTTCTGATACTTGAACCGGAATTTCCTTTAGAAATTCATCGAGATCGCCTTCGTATCGAAGTCAAAAAGGACGGCAGCGGAAGTTATGAAACAACGACGAATATTGACTTTGCAAAAAAATTAAGAACGGATCCGCACTACGCTTTTAAATTAGACGGAAGTATCCTGACTATCTATAAGATAACCGACAAAGAATACAAAGTTCTGGAACTGCTGAACAACATTCGAAAACTCCCGGGTGAAGCTAAGAGCAAGCTTGCAGAGATTCTGGAGAACATCAGCGGCGAAATTCCTGTTTCCTCAGAACTGCTGAAATCTTCTTCCGGTCTTGAAGCGCTCAAAGCTTCAAGCAAAATTACCTTCCAGATTATTCCCGATTCCTCAGCGACCGAATTTAACGTCAGAGCTTTTGTGCGTCCGGCGGAAGGCTGTGAATTGACCGTAGCCCCGGGCGAAGGACTTGACACCTTGGCCGCATTGGTTAAACGCAAACCGATGAGAATTTTGCGTGACCTCAAGGCAGAAAAGGCTAACTGGGAGCAGATGAGCGAGAAGTTAGAAGAGTTTTCAGCGTGGCAGGGCGGAGATCGTCTTTGGACGCTGGACACGATGAGGTGTCTGGAATTCATGGAGACACTGCGGGAAGCCTCAAAGATCGCGGACATCGAGTGGCCGGAAGGCGCCAAGCTGACGGTTAGGCGCGCTCCGATCAGCTTCCCGGATCTGAGGCTCAAGGTGAACAGTGTTGACCGCTGGTTCTCTTTGGACGGCACGGTTTCCATTGACGGCAAAACTCAGCTCAAGATCAATCAAATCCTAGATAAGCTCAAAGACCGCGTCGGCAACTTTATCCATTTGGAAGGATCGGAATACGTTCTCATCACGAACAAACTGCTGAGACAGTTAGAGATTCTTGAGGATGTTTCTTCTAAGAAGAAGGATGAACTGTTGATTTCCAAATTCAGCGGTACCGCGCTGGAAGCACTTAAAGAAAACGGTTCCGAAGTCACGGGCGACAAGAGCTACGAGAACCTGCAGGAACGAATTCTGAAAGCTCAGGAGATTGAGTTCTTTATCCCTTCAGGTCTTGAGGCACAGCTTCGTCAATACCAAAGAGAAGGCTTTGAGTGGCTCATGCGGCTTTGCACTTGGGGCGCCGGCGGTATATTGGCAGACGATATGGGTTTAGGCAAGACGGTGCAGGCGATTGCTGTTCTGCTTGGAAGGAAAATTCTCGGGCCGTCCTTACTCGTGGTCCCGACCGCTGTGCTCTACAACTGGAAGTCGGAGATGGTGCGGTTTGCGCCGGGTCTGAGATTTGCTGACTTTAACAGCGGCAACCGAGAAGAGATTCTCAAAAACCTCAAAGACTACGATGTCATTTTGTGCACGTACGGTGTACTCAATACCGAGATCGAAGCGCTAAGTAAGGTTGAATGGAATCTGGCGGTTTTAGACGAAGCACATGCAATCAAGAATAAAGCCACACAGACTTCTCATTCGGTGATGAAGATCAACGCTCAAGGCCGAATCCTCTTGTCCGGTACGCCGATTCAAAACGATCTCTCGGAAATTTGGAATCTGTTTGAATTCGCTAACCCCGGCTACTTAGGTTCCTATCAGCAGTTCGGCGACCGCTTCATTCTTCCGATCGAAAAGAAGAAGGACAAAGAAAAACAGCATTTGCTCAAACAGCTGATCAGCCCGTTTATCCTTCGTCGCACGAAGGCGGAAGTGCTCGATGAGCTGCCGGAGAAAACCGAACTGATCGTTCCGGTCGAACTTTCCGAAGAAGAACTGGCGATCTATGAAAATATTCGTACAAGAACGCTTTCCGGTCTCCAGTCTGAAAAGATCAATCCGATTGAAGCTTTAATGGCGCTGACGAAGCTCCGTCAGGCTGCCTGCAGCCCGGAACTTGTCGACAAACATCTGACAATTCCGTCCTCCAAGATCCGAGTGTTCCTGGAGCTGGTTCGCGAGCTGAAAGAAAACAAGCATCGTGCTCTGGTGTTCAGCCAATTTACTTCCTTCCTTGCATTGGTTCGTCAGGCGTTGGACAAAGCCGGCATCGAATACCTCTACTTGGACGGTTCAGTTCCAGCGGCCCAGCGCAAGAAACTTGTGGGAACCTTCCAAAACGGCGACATGCCGTTGTTCCTGATCAGTCTGAAGGCTGGGGGTACCGGCCTTAATTTGACGGCAGCCGACTATGTGATCCATCTTGATCCATGGTGGAATCCTGCAGTTGAGGATCAAGCTTCCGACCGCGTTTACCGAATCGGACAGAAGCGTCCTGTGACGATCTACAAGCTGATTTCGGAAACGACAGTGGAGCAGAAAATTCTCGAACTGCACAAGACGAAGAAGAATCTTGCCGACGCATTGCTTGAAGGCAGCGATGTCGCTAAGAAGCTTTCGAAGGAAGAAATTTTGGAACTGCTGCAACTTTCTGCCTAACTGAAGCCATGCAAACCTCGGCGCCGGAATCTCGATTTCTTATGGTAATCGAACCGGCGCTTTTTACGGACTTAGCAGGCTCTAGGCCTCTAATCTTTTGCGGATAACGGAGATCTCATCGTCATCCAAACCGTATATGTTGAAAACGGCACGGTTAATTTCTTCTTCGATATCATCGGTGAGCTTTGCCTCCGCCGCATATACCAGCGCTTTAAGTTCGTCATCCTGCTCTGAAGAGATTCGCGGGAACTTCAGCTGCAAAAGGTTGCTGCGAAGCACTTTGATTTGACCAAACAAGACTTGGTAGACAAAAGAGTAGACCTTGCTGTTTAAAAGAGCGAGCAGGGCTTCAAAAGAAAGCTCCGGAACGTTCGGAATAAGGATGTTTGCACTGTTGAGCACCAGCGCTCCGCTTCTTTCTGCCGCAAAGACGAGATGATTGGAGATAAAGCGGTAGATGATCTTTGGAGCTGTTCTATAAATTTCGTCCGGCGCCGTCTGCTGGAACGCAGCGCGATCGAAGTGAACAAAATACCGGGGCTTGTCGATGTAAAACGGGCGAATCTCTTTACCTGTGTAGATCGGTTCAAGACCTTGTCCCGGCAGCTCTTTTAAATGCTTTTTATTGTTCCCCGTCACAATGCCCAGCGCCCATTTGCTGTCGGCTAAAGAAAGCTCTCCTTTGGAAAGGATCTTATAAATAATTTCTACTTCCGGTTCCGTCACGCTGAAAATCGTCTTTTGCTCCGTGAGTTGGAAAAGCGAAAGCGGAATTTCTCGGACTTCCCCGGTCCCAATCATCCTGAACGTTTCCGCGGGTTTTGCTTTCTCTGCGAGGATAGATACAAAGTCGGTTTGAACACCGCTGAATTTCGTGTCGAACTTACGGATCTCAAGAAGACGGCAGTCGCTAAACAATTGCTCTCTGAAAAGCCGGTGCGAAGCAATGTTCAGCATCGAAATCGGCATCAGGAAGGCAAGTTTACCGCCGGATTTAAGGAGCGAAAGCGTTTTCATGAAGAAAAAGCTCGAGACATCGGCGTAAACGTTTTTAGTTTTTGAGCTCCACGGCGGATTCGTGGCCGCAAAGTCAAAACGCCTTCTTTCGCTTTTCCACTGGCTGACGAAGTCCGTGACGCGGACATCCGGGTATTCTTTTGCACCCGACCGGATCAGATTTGCTTTAGCAATCATAGCGGCAATCGGATCGCTGTCTACGCCGCTGACTTTTAATCCCATAGCTTGAGCGAGCATCAAAAAGGTGCCGCTGCCGCAGCAGGGATCAAGGAAAGTTGCCCCTTGTTTTGCACCTAAAGAATCCAGCAGCTCTTGAGCTACAGATCGTACCGTGTAGTAGGATCCTGTGGAGTTCTTGACGCCTTCGGTAAGAAAAGACTGATAGGCCGTACCGAGAAGATCAAAGTCTTCGGGAAGCTCTAGCTGCGCTAATTGCTGTTCGAAAGTATGCGTGCGGCCGTATTCGGTTTTGAAGCTTTCGACGAGTTTTCCATCACAGTCGGAGCGATCCAAAAGCATACAGCTCAGCGTGTAGATGGTGTTTTGAAGAGAGGCTTTACCTTCAGAGGACAGAAGTTCTGTGATAAACCTGACGGTGTCGGGATTGGCGCAGCGTTCTTTGGGAATAAATCGCCGAGAAGAGCCGGTTTTATTGGCCCGGTAGGAGGGTTTGCCGGTCAGGTCGCGATTTAATCGCTTCCATATTTTTTCCGTCGATTTTGAGATCGGCATCTCCGCTCCGTAAAACGCATTCAAGAATCCTTCATTCTAATCAAGGAGGAGAAAGCGTTGTGCGACAAGCGGCGGAGAAATTTTGCCAAAGGAAAAGGACAACAAAAACCGGAGCTCGCAGGCTCCGGTCTTTTAGAGAAAAGCGTTTAAATTAGATCACGCTGGCAGGAACCGTGACTTCATAAGGAAGCGGCAGGATTTCTACCGGTACATCCTTAACATACAGTTCGGAAGCCATGTATTCATAAGTCAGCACGAACAGGAAATGTTCGCCGTCGCACTGAACCACACGTCCCATCGGTTCGTTTTCCATGAAGACTTCCGTGCCTTCGTCAAGACCTTTAACTCCTCTGGCTACGCCTAAGAACATACGGCGTTTTACCTTGCCGAGGTTTTCAGTCTTGGAGACGATTTCCTGACCGGTGTAGCAGCCTTTGTTAAAGGCAATACCGCCGATCAAGTCCATATTCAGTGCCTGCGGCAGCCATTCGAGAGATTCGGGTTTCTCGATTAAAGCAATACCTTCTTCCATCAGCGAGCGAGCCAGGCGGTTGTGGGCTTTGATCGGAGCGTACATGTCATCAGGGATCTTGCCGATAGCCACGAATTTGCCGTGCATTCCCTGTGCGTCATTGGAGGGAAGACGAACAACGATAACGGAATCACCGACCAAGGCCTGCATCGGTTCGCGCGGAAGGGCCGGGCACGGACGGTCGATAGCCTTGGCATCGTCGGAGCAGAAATAGGTGATCGGTTCGGGAAGAATTTCGATTTCGACTTTGCTTCTCAAAATGAACTTGCTCAGACGATCAACTTCGTCCTGAGCAATGGATTTCGGCATAAGCATTCCGAAGCCGTTCGGAATTCTGACGATTAAAGAGGTAGCGGCGGTACGTCCTTGGTGGTTGCAAGCAGCCGTCCAGCGAGCGTCTGTCGGTCCCATTGCCTTTACATTCTGGGTCAGCATTCCTTGGAGAAAGTTTTCAGCGTCTTCGCCGCGAACAGCGACAAATACAAAATCTTGTTCTTCGCTGAATGTCCAGGAATTTAGTTCAAGCATGCTCATTTGTGCATTACTCCTTAATCAAAACATGTTGATAAATTAACAGATCGAAAACAATTCCGACCGATAGCCTCGACAAAGTGAGCAGACAAACCTCAAATTGTCGCTATCATGCTGTTTGAGTTGTGTTAATTCGATAGCGTGTCAGTATGAGATTTGTGGTCAAACTGCTAGCCGCCTGCGGCCTTGTGGCCTTGCTGGCTTTCGGCCTTCTCGGCGGTGCTTACTATTACGTAAACGTGCGGCCGGTGCCTTTTGAAGGAAACCCTCCGGAGGTCGTGATTAAAGTAGACAAGGGCAGTACGATCCGCTCAATTGCCAACTCGCTCAAGCAAGCCGGGGCGGATGTTGATCCGTCAATCCTTACCCGAGCATTCTCTTTTTATGATCAGGATAAATCGGTTCATGTGGGTTACTACCGAATCCCGAACCCATCCACGATCCGAGAGATCGTCGATAAGTTCTCCTCAGGCGACGTGATCATGAGCAAGTTCACGCTGGTTGAGGGTACAGAGACCGCAAAGTTTTTGGCGCGCATTAAAAATTCCGAAGATTTAGATCACGCAGACCCCGATCTTGACCTCAAAACAGTCATGTCCGTCGTCCACGCGCCGGAAGGCACACACCCGGAGGGTCAGTTCGCTACAGATACATTTGTATTTGCTAAAGGTTCTCCCGATACGCTGGTGTTAAGACGCGCTTACCGCGAGCAGCAGGAACGTATTAAAAAGGCTTGGGAAACACGTTCCCAAAATGTTGCCGTTAAATCTCCCTATGAACTATTGATCCTCGCCAGCATTATTGAAAAAGAAACCGGTCAGAACTCCGATCGCGCCTTAGTTTCCAGTGTCTTTAACAACCGCTTGAAACGCGGCATGCTGCTTCAGACTGACCCGACGGTAACTTACGGAATCGAAAACTTTGACGGCAAAATCACCAAGAAACACTTGAGAACCGACCATCCGTATAACACGTACACGCGTCCGGGTCTTCCCCCGACGCCGATCTGCAACCCCGGCTTAGCCGCGATTGAAGCAGCCGCACACCCGGCTGATACGGGTTATTTATACTTTGTGGCCATGGGCAAGAGCGGCCAGACTAAATTCTCTAAGACACTCAAAGAGCATAATGCGGCCGTGCAGAAATATCTCAGAAGCCAGGGACTTTAAACAATGACAGAACGCGGGAAATTTATTACGGTTGAAGGCGTTGACGGCGCCGGCAAAAGCACTCAGTTCGAAGTGATCGCCAATGCGCTCAAAGAGAAGGGCATCGATTTTGTGAGAACCCGAGAGCCGGGCGGTACGGAAAGCGCAGAGAAGATCCGCGAGCTTCTGTTAAATGAGCCGATGACTGCAAAGTGTGAACTCCTGCTAATGTTTGCTGCGCGTCAGGAAAATCTCGCAAAAATCATTCGTCCGGCGTTAGAAGCTGGTAAATGGGTTCTCTGCGACCGCTTCACGGATGCTTCCGTTGCCTATCAAGGCTACGGCCGCGGTCGAAGTCTGGAAGAAATTGAGATACTCGCCAACTTCGTGCATCCGGATATCAAACCGGATAAAACCGTCATCTTTGACTTGCCCACCGAAGTTGCAGCGGCCCGTTTGTTCCGCAAACTGGATCGATTTGAACAGGAAGATGCTGACTTTCATCGAAGAGTGCGTCAAGGCTATCTGGAAATCGCAAAGAGAGAACCCGAGCGATGCGTCGTCATTGATGCTCAGGGAACGCCGGAAGAAGTCTCCGCACGAGTGCTCAAGGAGGTTGAGACATGGGTTTAGCCCCGTATCCGTGGCTTGAGCGGCCGGCGGAAGTCTTGGCCAAGATGCTCAATAAACTTCCCGGAGGCATTTTGATTTACGGTCCGCGAGGATGCGGCGTGTTTGAACTGGCTTCGCGCTTTGCCGCAGCTGTAGTGTGTCAGCACCCTGTAGACGGCGCGCCTTGCGGCATTTGCGAAGAGTGCAAACTTATTTTCAGCGGAAACCATCCCGACCTTCGCTACGTCTTAAGCGAAACTGAGGCAGCGCTTCACCCCGAACCTTGGAACGGTAAGTTCGGAGAAATTCCGAAAGGAAAAAGCCTGTCCAAACAAATTCTGATTGAGCAGGTTCGAGGTATCGGTGAATATCTCTCCGTGACCGCCCATCGTGCGGGTCACAGAGCCGTCGTTATTTATCCGGCCGACTCTATGTCGGGCGACCAAAGTTCGGCACTGCTTAAGACACTGGAAGAGCCGCCTGAAGGCGCGGTACTTATTCTGGTTGCCGACGACATTAACTCAATTCTTCCGACGATCCGTTCCCGCTGCCAGTTGGTTCGCTGCACACCTCCGACGCGGGAGCAGGGCATTGCTTACCTCAAGTCTCAGAAGGTCCGAAATCCTGAAGGAGAGCTCACGCGTTTAAGCGGCAGACCGCTTCTGATTCATGAGGCTGACCCCAACCTCACACTGGATAAAAAAGACGAAGCCAAGTATCTGGAAATGCTTGCCTTAGGTCCTGCGTTGTCCAGTGTTCAAGTGCTGTCAGCCTTTCAAAAGGATATACCGGTGGGACCTGTCGTTTCTATCATGCAGCGATGGTATTGGGATCTGATGGCGGTACTCTCGGGCGCCGAGCCGAGGTATTTTCCGGAACACATTGAAGCTTACAAACGTCAGGTGAAGGGCACGGATTTTCAGAAGCTGGTTCGTTTTAACCAGACGCTGATGCAGGCTAACCGCAGCAAGGATCATCCTTTGAGCAAACGTCTCGTTCTTCAGGATCTGTTCATCACGTGGGCTAAGACGCTTGCTGACGCTGGAAAAAATTAGGATTTAAGCTTCTTAAAACCTTCCAGGACTTCTGTCTGGTCGGGAGAGATGTACCTGGTAGTTGTGTTCACAGATGCATGTCCCATGGCTGTTTGAACGACGTTCACCGGCATCACCTCCAGGCTGGCGACCGCAAAGGTATGGCGCAGCCAGTGCAGAGAACTTCCGAGGAGCTTAGCGGCGTCGCGCGGATTTTTCTTTCGGACGTCGTTGGCTACTTCCTCTAGGAAGGTGTGCAGGACGATATAGAGCCCGGATCGCGATAAACCTTCTTTATCTGCGCCTTTATTGCCGATGCGGAAGCTCGCAATCAGAGGCACATCTTTTCCAGTAGGTTCAAAAAGCGGAGGGCGTTTTCTGGCGGCGAGATAACGAGAAATCTTGTCGACCTGCTCGGAAGACAGCGGCAGGCGTCTTTGTTTGTCACCTTTCCCGACGATATCAATGACAACGGTTTCTTCATCTCCGAAACGCGAGTATTCAATCCAGCCGCAGCGCGCGTTGATCATTTCGCTCGCGCGCATGCCGAGTTCTTTTCCTAGGACAAAAAGCACCTCGAGGCGCATACGGACAAGGTCAAGCGGCAGCTGAGCAAGATGGGTCTTAATCTCTTCCCACTGGGCCGGCGATAAGGAACGGTCGGCAAATTCTTTCGGTTTGCCTTCGCCCGGTAAAAAACGAACCTTCGCAGGAATCTGGTCAAAAGGATTGAATTTCAGATAACCGGTCTTATGAAGGAACGAAAAGAGCTGCCGAACGATTGTTGAGGCGGCCTTCCTGCTCGTGTAGGCAAGCGAAGAGTTAAAAGGTTTCCAATCCGGTGATTCTCGGGGCGTATTCTTCGGTCCGATCCAAGTTTCCTGAGGATATATCCAGGATTTCTGCCAGTTTTCGGGCGTTTCTCTCCCGATCATTTCGAGCCATTTGAGGTATTCTGAACATTCTTCTAAACGCGCGGAGGAAAGGGCGACTCTTTTCTCCAAAAGACACCACAGTAAAAATCTTTCGGCTTCCCTTCGGTACGCTGCCTGAGTGTTGGCATTTGTCCCTTTCGCTTTAAGCCAGAGGCGGATAGCTTCAATGTCTGTGTTGACGTTTAAGGCGCAGTCCTGTCGGTCCCCTCGGTTCGTTCCGGAAGATCCGTCCAAAGCCTTAGGAGGCGTTAGAAACTCAAGCGGACGAATTTCACTGTTTTTAAGCGGCTGTCCCAGCCGGCGGCCGGTTTTTTGTTTTTTATTGATTTCGGACCAAAGCGGAGCGCCGACATCTTCAACCTTTTGTCCGTAATAAGATTTGGAAAGGTCTCGGGCTCTTGTTTCTAGAACCGGTGGAAAATCAATCGGCGCTCCGCCGAGTTTTTTTGAATAAAGCCAAGAAAGGATTCCGTTGCTTCTTTCTTTGTTTAGATCCAAACGCGTTGCCCAGCGTTCCGGGTCTCCATACATGGCATCAATCAAATCATCAAGACAATTTATTCCTTTAGATTCAAGATGTTCCGCAACTTCAGATAAAAAATACTGATTGAGAGGAAGATCAAAGTCAAAATCAGAGGCCATTGGCAAACACGACAAAAAATAGAAAAATTCCGGAAGAACCCAAGTATAGAGAATTTACAAACGACCGAAAAATGTAACTATTTAGCGTGAAAAGTTCGGAATTGTAATCCTTTTTGAGAGGCCGAAACAAACTTTAACTTTTCGGAGAACTGCTTTTAGCAAGCCTGATATAGTGCAGTTAGGGCGCTGAGTTGGCGCTTATCTCAAAGGAAGGACAACGATGAATACTAAAAAGATTTTTTCTTCTGCAGCCTTAGCTGTTTCCCTTACTCTCGCCGCCGGTGCTGCATTTGCATGGGGTTGCGGAGCCGGCCCCATGATGGGTTACGGTCCTGGCTGTCAAGTCGGTCCGCAGGGTGCCTATCCCGGCTGCCAGCATGGTCCCAACGGGATGATGCGTCAGGGATATCCCTGCTGGTCCTACGGCCCGCAAGGCGCTCAGGGAGCAAGAGACTTCCGCCCTGGCTTTGAACAAAGAAAAGTTTACCTGCGCGGGGCTCTCAATCTTACCGATGCTCAAAAACCAGCTTTTGAAGCTTATTTCGGTGCCGTTGATGCCTATCATCAGATGAAACGCCCCCAAGGCGTTCAAGGTCAGACACGACAGGATATTTTGAATCAGCGTTTGGCTTTCCAGAAAACTCGTGTTGAAGCCCTGCAGAAAGCCATCGACGCTCGTCAGGAGCTCATGAAAGTTTTAACGCCCGAACAGGTTAAAGTGTTCGACGCCGTTGAATCCCGCACACACGCCAGAGGCCCGAGAGGCGGTTTTGGTCCCGGACACCGTGGTTACCATCACGGCGGCTACGGCATGATGTATCAGCAGGGTGTTCCTGCTCCCCAAGGCCAGCAGCAGGGCGGCAGACTCTAATCTCAGCAATTAGTCCCCAAACTCCCGTGAAATAGCCCGTGATTATTTTTGATCGGGCTATTTTTCTTCAACTAATTCTCTGATTCATTTAAACAAAAGATTTCAATGACAGCATTTTTATGCTATAATAGATCGGTATTTTGATAATGTAGGTCTATTTAAATGGGTCGCCCTAGAATTTACGATACTCCGCACTTCTGCCTCCACACTTACGTTAGGAAGGGACACACTTACGTCGAGGCTTACAG
>NZ_DBMALT010000039.1:0-27209 GCF_057870745.1 Parasutterella sp.
GTCAATGCGGAGCCGGTTGTCTATCGCTGGAAATGGAAGCTTGAAGACATCGAGTCCGCATTTACTTAATTGATAACGAATTTATAGATTGAACTACTAGTTAGCTGTCAAACGCAGGTGTAAGCTTAATCCTCGAGTTCATTGATGAACTTTCCGGATTTCTTTCAGAGCACTTAGAAAGCGTTTCTGAAAGCTAAGTTTCGCTTCTATTTGAAAAGGCTGTGATTCCATCTAGAATCGCAGCCTTTTTGTCGTTCTTCCGGCCTGAAATTCAGTTCATTATTTTTGTGCAATTTATCCTGAATTCGGCAAGATTTGCTCTTTTACTCTCAAAGTCGCTTAATATCTCAGGAGTTTAGAAATTCCTTAGGAAGAACAATGAGTTTGCTCAAAGACAAAAAAATCCTGCTGACGGGTGTGTTATCCAACCGCTCAATCGCTTACGGCATTGCCAAGGCCTGCCATCGTGAAGGTGCTCAGCTCGCTTTCACTTACCAGAATGAAAGATTCCTGGATCGCATCACAGGTTTTGCCAAAGAATTTGACAGCGAAATCGTCCTTCCGCTGGACGTTGCCGATGACGCTCAGATTTTTGCTCTTGCCGAAACCCTAAAGACAACTTGGGGCACTTTAGACGGCGTCGTCCACTCCATCGGTTTTGCTCCTCGTGAAGCCATTCAAGGCGATTTCTTAGACGGTCTGTCTCGCGACGCTTTCAAAACAGCGCTGGATATCTCCGCATACTCCTTCCCGGCCTTAGTTAAGGCACTCGTTCCTCTGATGGAAGGTCATCCTTCTTCCGTCCTCACGCTGACCTACTTAGGCAGCGAGCGCGTCGTGCCGAATTACAACACTATGGGTGTTGCCAAGGCAGCTTTGGAAGCTTCTGTCCGCTATCTTGCCAACAGCCTCGGTCCCAAAGGAATCCGCGCCAACGCTATTTCCTCCGGTCCGATCAAGACTCTGGCAGCCAGCGGCATTAAAGATTTCTCCAAGATCCTGAAGTACATGGAAACATCAGCTCCGCTCAGACGCACGGTTACCATCGACGAAGTCGGCAACACGGCAGCTTTCCTGCTCTCGGACTATGCTTCCGGCATCACAGGCGATAATGTTTATGTCGACGCCGGTTTCCACGCCGTCGCTGTCCCTGATCTTCTGGAATAAGGATTCATCATGCATTTTTGGGCTTTTATCGGAAGTCTTCTGCTTGCTTCCGGCGTTGCTATGGGCGCGTACGGTGCGCATGGCTTGCGAGCCATCGTGGACGTACCTCGTTCCATCGAAGCATTTGAATATGCCGTTCAATATCAGCTCATCAGCGCTTTAGGCTTTTTTGCTATTGCTTGGGCAACGAACCACTTCAAAGCCGGTTTGGTCAATCTGGCCGGCCTTCTGCTTCTGATCGGAACGATCGGCTTTTCTCTGAGCATCTACCTTCTCGTTCTTGCTCAATGGAGACCTTGGCCTTTGGTCACTCCGATCTCCGGCGGCTTCATGATCGCAGCCTGGATCGTCATGGCCATCGCATGCCTGACCTCTAAGCCGAAACACAGCTCTTTCTATTAATAAATCGTTTTGTTCCGGAAGATCAATGCTCTCTTCTCTGCCTTATCCGCTTCTCTTTGTGTCCGACTGCTCCGAGCGGCCGCCGCAAAAGTATATCGACAGATACCTGAGCCCGGCCCTGCTGAAATATGCGGCAAACCATCCTCTGGAACAAAACGCCATCCTCTGGAGCCGACTGCTCCTTCTTTCCATTCCTTACCAGCAGCATCCTGAAGATCCTCCTTTGATGATCGTTTCGGATCGCTTTACCAAAAGCCTGACGCTGGGCGGCGACTCTTATCACTACTGTAAGACTGACTGGCAAGGGGACAATCTTGCGCTGGTCGTCTCCGACCTGCCGGTTTTTCTTTCCTTCAAATCTTTTGATTCGGTCAATGATCATTTGAAGGAAATTGCCCGACTGCGTTTCCCTGCCATCATTAACAATTGGATTGATCGTCAGGAAAATTCCGAACTCGCCTTCTACCAGTACTGGACGCTGAGTGAGTGTCTTAAAGATCGAGACGATCCGACTGTTCGGATCAAAATCGATGATGACGACTGTTTGACCGTCCGCGGTTCCAGCGTACTTCTGCGTGAGACCTTCCAGTTTTGGACCTCTGAGGATTGGATCTGTACAGTTCAAGGACCGGCCCTGACAAATTTGCTTTACGAAGTCAGAGAACCGGAAAACACGCTTCAGCTGCTCGACGAAGCTTTCGAGAAATTTGGCACGGAGTAGAAAAATGACAAAAGAATTCAGCACCGTAGGAGTTTTCGGAAAACGAGATTCTGTCGATTACGAACCTCTGCGCATTATTGCCGAGCTACTCATTAAATCCGGACGCCAAGTTCTGTTGGAGAAAAAGCCGGCGGAAGCACTTTCGCTCGGCGAAGGCTATACCCGAGACGAAATCGGCAAGAACTCCGACCTCATCATCATTTACGGCGGTGACGGAACTTTCTTAGGGGTTTCACGCCGAATGGCGCATTACGATGTGCCTTTCATCGGCGTCAATGCCGGTCGTCTCGGTTTTGTCACTGACATTCCGTCGGACAAAATGGTCGAAGAGATATCAGAGATCCTAAGCGGCCACTATTACACGGATACTCGCTGTCTTCTAGAGGGCATCCAGATTCGTGACGGCAAAGAGATTTACCGCAATGTCGCCGTCAATGAGATCTGCGTCTCTCGCGGCAACTCCGGCGGCATGATTGAGGTCTCCGTCTCGGTTAATAAACTTCCGATGAGCCGCCAAAGAGCCGATGGTTTAATTGTTTCCACACCGACGGGTTCGACGGCTTATGCATTGAGCGTCGGCGGCCCGATGATTTATCCGTCAGTTGCGTGCACGCTTTTGATCCCCGTTGCTCCCCATTCGCTGGCTAATCGCCCGATCGTGATCCCGGAGAACTCGCTGATCGAAATTACGGTGACGGATATGAGAGACGCCACGCTGTATTTCGATATGCAGGACAATTCCGAGGTTTTAGTAGGGGATATCATTAAGGCCTCCCCCTATCCTCATCGCGTTAAAATTCTCCATCCGAGTCGACACAACTACTTCGATACGTTGTGCAAAAAATTACATTGGAATTACCTTCCCACGGACCGATAATCTCTCATGCTCTGTTCACTGAATATTCGCGACTTTGTCATTGTTGACAAACTTGATTTGGAATTTTCAGACGGTTTTACTGCACTGACCGGTGAGACCGGCGCAGGCAAATCAATCCTCATTGACGCACTTCAGCTTCTTTTCGGTGCTCGCTCCGATCCGGAAGTTATTCGTGCCGGCGCCCAAAAGTCCGACCTTACAGCCTGCTTTACGATCAACGACAAGATCAAAAACTGGCTTGAAGAGCGTGAACTTACCGGTGTCAACGGCGAGCTGGTTTTAAGAAGAACTCTGGATATCAAGGGCCGAAGCCGTTCTTGGATCAACGGCACACCGTGCTCACTGTCCCAGTTAAAAGAACTCAGCCATATGTTGGTCGTCGTTCACGGTCAGCATGCGCACCAATCTCTGCTTCGCAAAGGTTCTCAGCTCGAAATGCTGGATGCCTACTCTGGTCTTCGTCCTCAGGTCGATGCCGTTCGTTCCGCCTGGACGCAGTGGCGCGAAGCTCAAAAGACTTTAGAAGAAGCGCGCGAAAGACAAGCGTTTAATCAAGCCGAACTCGAACGCATGAAATGGTTCTTAGAAGATATGAAAGAGCTTTCTCCAGTCAAAGGGGAATGGGCTCGCATCAACGAAGAACACACGCGCCTTTCTCGTTACAACGATATTATTGATTCATGCCAGAAAGCTCGAGAAGCGCTGACTGAAGCCGATTTCAGCGCATTGGAGCTTGTCGACTCCGCAATCAGCGCCATCGGCGATGTGTCGGACGTGGATGCCAAACTCGAGAAAATTTACACACAGCTCAACGATGCTCGTGAGATCATTGACTCCGCTTCCGACGATGTTGAGCACTATCTTGACCGTACGGACTTTGATGAAGGCCGTTTCGAAGAACTCGATCAAAGGATCAACCTTTATCTCGAGCTGGCTCGCAAATATCACATTGAACCGGATGAACTTTATGCAGAGATGCAGAAGGTCACCGAGAAGGCCGCCGAGATGGAAGGACTGAGCGATCTGACGGCGCTCTTTAACAAAGCGCACGAAGCAAAAACTCAGTACGACAAACTTGCCGGAGAACTCTCTAAAGAACGTAAAAAGGGTGCACTGAAGATGCAAAAGAGCATCACCGATGTCATGCAGACGCTGGCAATGGCAGGCGGCTCTTTTGAAGTTGCGGTGACGCCGGCAGATGCGCCCTCTTCCGTCGGTATCGACCACTGTGAATTCCTCGTTGCCGGCCACGCCGGCGTGCCGCGCAGATCTCTTTCCAAAGTTGCGTCCGGCGGTGAATTGGCGCGTATCAGTCTTGCGATCGCGGTTACCGATACGATGACTGCCACCGTCGATACCCTGATCTTTGACGAAGTGGATTCCGGCATCGGCGGAGCAGTTGCCGAAACGGTCGGGCGTCTGCTGGCTCAGCTCGGCGAGCATCAGCAGGTTCTCTGTGTTACGCATCTTCCTCAGGTTGCGAGCTGCGCTTCGCATCACTTCAAGATTGAGAAGAAAGCCGCAGCTGAGGGCGAAGCTCCGGTCTCCAATGTTTATCCGCTCAGTGAAGATCAGAGAGTTAGAGAAATTGCCCGTATGCTCGGCGGCTTGACGATTACACAGAAGACGCTGGACCACGCCAGAGAGATGCTAAGGCGGTAATCCATCTGCCTTCTCATAAAGAAAAGGATCCCAACTGCGAGGATCCTTTTCTATTTTGTTACTTACCGACGATCAGAGCTCTTTCTTTTCTGCCTTGTGCTTTTGGCATTCAGGACAGACTCCGTAAAGAGCCATGGAATGATCAACGAGCTCGTAGCCGTGTTTAGCCGCGACTTCCGCCTGGCGTTTTTCGACTTCTTCGTCGACAAATTCGACGAACTTACCGCACATCACACAAATCAAATGATCGTGATGATGTCCGTCGTCAAGCTCGAAAACCGCTGTGCCGTGTTCAAAATTTCTGCGCGTCAGAATACCGGCAGAAGCAAACTGGGCCAAAACACGGTAGACGGTAGCTAAACCGACGTCTTCTCCCGTGTTCACAAGCTCTTTATAAACTTCTTCAGCGCTCAAATGGCGGTCTTCACCGGCCTTTGCGCGCTCCTGGAAAATTTCGAGAATCTTGAGACGAGGCCCCGTAGCTTTCAAGCCGAGGTTTTTTAAGTTTTTAACGTTTTCTTGTTGTGTATCTGGCATATTTCTTTCCAACCTCGAGATTTACAAGTTCGATGGTTCTTAGATCAAGTCTTATCGATTATCATACAGGCTTGATAATATTTCTACCCCTGTTTTCGGAAATGAAACGGTTAATTTTTTGCGCACTTCTCCCTTTAACCCTTTTAACGGGCTGCTCTTCCGTCAGTGACCATATCCCCGGCTGGCTCAAGCCTTATACCCCGGACGTTCACCAAGGCAACGTCGTAACTTCCGAAATGATCGACGCACTCCATGAAGGAATGACGAAGAATCAAGTTATCTTCCTGCTGGGCACTCCGGCACTGCGCAACTTGTTCCATAAAGAACAATGGAATTACGTTTATTACCTTAAACCTCGTTTCGGTCAGACCAGCATTCGCAAGCTGGAAATCACTTTTGATGAAGACGGACGCGTAGAAAGCTTCAAGTCCGACAAGATGCCCGACGAAACCAACGCTGACTTGGCAATCCTCGGCGAACGCGCCAGAGAAAGCACCCTGAAGCGCCAGGAAGAGATTGAAAAGGAAAAACAGGAAATTCAACAGCCTGCTTCTGAAGAAGCTCAGCAAGCCGCGGAAACGGAACCGTCAAAAGAAGCCGCAGAAACTCCTGCTGCTCAATAAACGCGACCAAAAACCACACATCCTTCACGGCACCGCAAAAAACGGTGCCGTTTGTTTTGAAAAATCGGTTATGGTCGGATTTCCGACAAATTTAGAGTACATTTAAGAGTTAACTGCGGAGCGCCTCCACGGCCTTGTCTTCCATTCATCTTTCTTGCTGTCGAAAGCGTTCCCGATCCCAACTACAACTTAATCTTCCGGAGTATTTATGGTCAAAATCGCAGTCGCCGGCGCCAAAGGGCACATGGGCAAAATGATTATCGATGCCGTTTGGAACACTGAAGGCGCAGAATTAGTTGCCGCCCTCGCGCACAAAGGAACCGATAAGTGGGAAGCCGACGAAGATGCCGGCGCAACCTTGGGTTACAACACCGGCGTCAAGATCACGGATGACTACAGTGTGCTTCGCACCATCGGCGCCCAGGTACTAATTGATTTCACTCGTCCGGAAGGCACAAAAGAATTTTTGAAGATCTGCTCAGATGCCGGCATCGGCATGGTCATCGGAACGACCGGATTAGATGCGGAAGGCAAAGCCGCCATTGAGGAGGCCGCCAGGGTGATCCCCATCGTTTTTTCTCCGAACATGAGTGCAGGCGTAAACGTCACATACAAGCTGCTTGAGCTTGCAGCAAAACTGCTCAAAGACTACGACGCAGAAATTTTTGAAATGCACCACAACCGTAAAGTCGATGCTCCAAGCGGCACAGCCATCGCTATGGGTAAGGCCATTGCAGATGCCCGAGGACAGAATTTTGAAGAAGTCGCCGTATGGGCACGTCAGGGTCATACCGGCCCGAGAGTGCCCGGCTCTATCGGTTTTGCGGCACTGCGCGGCGGTGACGTGGTCGGTGACCATCAGGTAACTTTTGCAGGCAGCGGAGAAAGAATCGTGATTTCTCATCTGTCGAGCTCTCGTGCCGGCTACGCTCAAGGCGCCGTTAAAGCCGCCCTTTGGGAAGCCGATAAAAAACCGGGACTTTATTCTATGAGCGATGTCCTCGGTCTCTAATTTATGAATCGGGAAGAAGCATTCAAAATCCTCGAGGCAAGAATCCTTGAGCTTCTGAGCCGCATCAGCCATCTTGAGGAGGAGAACACTCGTCTGAAAAACGACCTCTCCTCCAAGACTGCCCAGCTGCAGGCTGCCCAAACCAAGGTCAGTATTGCGGCGGAACAGCTTCATATTGAGCTTGACCGCCTCAAAGCGTTCAAAGACAGATACCGGACACCCTGATCTCTATGCTCTATACCATTGCGATTCAAAATTTAAGGCTTCAAGTCTCCGTACCCGATTCCACCGACACGGCGGCACTTGATAAGGTGATCCGCGAGTTCAATGAGCATCTGGTGACATTTAACAACGGCAGACCGGTTGAACTCTACGAAAGCAAAGAGATCAAACTGCTTATCTTTACGCTTATGTCATTCATCATCGGGATGCAAAAAGCTCAAGAACAATGTTCTGCACCGCCTGAAGAATCTTTGCCCTCTGATGAAAAAGTAAACATTCGTGACGATAAGGAAACGGTTGATACGATCCGAAGGCTTATTTCTCTTTGCAACCGAGGACTTACGAAGCAAAGCTAAATTCGAATACGCCCGAATAGCGCAATTAGCTTTAATACCGACTTTAAAAATTTTAGGAGAAGGCTACAATACAAATCGTCCCCTGCGAAATTCGAGCATCGGCTGTTGTTCTTTGAACCAATACTCTAGTTTCGGGGGCTCATTGACAGACCATTAAGTTGAGCGGCACGCGCTGCTGCTCCTTGTGCCTGCCATAGGCCTCCACCCTGAACCCTCGGTTCAGGACTCAAGCCGGACGGTTTCGGCGGGAGACACAAAAACGCTCTCGAACTTCGAGAGCGTTTTTGTGACCGCAGCTTTTCTACTCGGCTGGCGGTTCATAAGGCCGAAAACAAATCAAATACAAAAAATTCAATGCATTAACTTTGGCCTTACAATACCCGCAACTTTGTCTTAACTGTCTCAAAAATCGGAACGATTTCTTCGAGGCCCAACCTTAATTTAAGTAAGAAGAAAAGAATTATGTCTTTTACGATCAAACTCGCCGGCACGCCTTATGAGTTCAAGGCCGAAGCCACTGAAACCATTCTTGAAGCCGGTGACAAAGCCGGTTTTCTGCTGCCGAGCGCCTGCCGCAGCGGCGCCTGCGGTGCCTGCAAGGCTCAAATCATTTCCGGCACTGTTGCATTGGGATCTCATGAGCCTTTTGCTCTGACCGAAGCCGACCAGAAACTCGGTCTGACTCTTCTTTGCCGTGCCAAGGCAACTTCCGACTGCGAAATCAAAGTTCGCGATGTCAAACTGGCTCAAAAGAAACCGGAAGGTATCCAGGCGGAAATCGTTGAGAAGACACTGCTGGATCCGTCCATCATGCGCTTAGTTTTGAAGCGTGCCGACGGCGGCGTCTTTGAATTCAAAGCCGGCCAGACCTACGCTGTCGAGCTTCCCGGGAACCAGAAACGCTATTACTCCGTCGCCAGCTCTCAGAACCAGAAAGAGACCGTCGAATTCCTGATCCGCAAGGTTACGAACGGCATGTTCACCGGCATGCTCTTCTCCGACATGATCCGCGTCGGAGATAAGATGCGCCTGAAAGGACCGGAGGGCACCAGCACTTTTCAGACACCGAAAGGCCGTAAAGCCGTCTTCCTCGCTACCGGAACCGGCATTGCTTCCGTCAAGAGCATTGTTTCCACACTGGTAGAAAACAATGACCTCGAAGGCCGCGAACTTTTCATTTACTGGGGCGTGCGCACCTCTCAGGAACTTGTCGTCGGAGAAATCTTCGAAGAATGGGCCGCCTCTCATCCGCAGATCCATTACACCGGCGTCGTATCCCGTGAGGACACCTGGCCCGGCGCGAAAGGTCACGTTCAGACCTTCGCCGCAGCGGACAACGGCGATATGACCGATATGGACGCTTATCTCTGCGGAAGCAACTCCATGATTAAAGCCGCAGTGAACTATTTAACAGCTCGCTGCGGCCTTCGTGAAGATCACATCTTCATGGACAACTTCGGTTTCTAAGCTTTTCGGCGGCAGGCCCAAATCCAAAGCACTGCCCCGATAATGATCATCGGCAGCGAAAGCCACTGACCTCTTGAAAGATCCAAGGCCTGAAGACCTAAGTAGCTGTCGGGCTCGCGGAAGAATTCCACAACAAAACGAGCCAGCCCGTAACCGAATAAGAAGAGACCCGAGACTGCACCTGGGGATCTCTTTTTTATTGAGTAAATCCAAACAACGAGGAACAGCACCAGTCCTTCCAATGTTGCTTCGTAGAGCTGAGAAGGATGACGCGGAACGCCGTCCCCGGCCTGCGGAAAAATCATGCTCCAAGGCAAGTCGGCGGAAGCCACGCGGCCCCAGAGTTCACCGTTAATGAAGTTTCCGAGTCGGCCGAAGAAAAATCCCAACGGCACGAGCGGAGCGACGAAATCACCGACGGTAAGAATAGATTTCTTGTTTCTCCACGCAAAATAAAAGAGCGCAAGGATGACGCCGATAAACCCGCCGTGCGCACTCATTCCGCCCTGCCAGACAGCGAAGATTTCAAGCAGATGGCTCAGATAGTATTCAGGCTGATAAAGCAGCACAAAGCCCAAGCGGCCGCCGACGATCACGCCGACCATACCGACAAAGAGTAAATCTTCAAGATTTGCCTTGGTGATTCCTCTCCATTCCTGGCGGCAGCGGTAAAGGCCAAAAAGGTAGAAAAGCGTAAAACCGATCAGATACATCAATCCGTACCAGTGCACGGCTAAAGGCCCGACCTGAACGGCAATCGGATCAAACTGAGGATGTACCAGCATTACTTAGGCCTCGTATTCCGAACGAAGGTTTTCGACGTAGCCTTCTACGTCTTCCAAGATTTCCAGACCGTGCTCATCAGCACCTGCTCGGGCTTCTTCAAGCTCTTCGTAGAACTGAGTAAACGTTCTGGCTCCTCCTAAACCTTTGACAAGCTTGTTGTACTTGTGGAGACGCCAAAGTCTTTCCGTTTCCGGAGTGAGTGCATACTCAGGATAGTTGCGGCCCATGAAATACAGCGTAAGTTCGGCTAGGTCTTCTCGATCAAACTCAAGTCGATCGAAAGCATCTGCCATCTCTTCAGGGGGCAAGGCCCTAAAGGTCGCCATCTTGCGAGCGTCCGAGTTACTGGGGAAGCCCCCGCTGTAAAGTGCTTCTTCTGGAATGTCTTTGGCGTGCTCTTCGGCCTTTCTATCTGCCAGCGCCATAAAGAGCGACAGAAGTTCGGAAAGGCGATCTGCGGAAGCAAGAATCTTCGAAGCGTTTTCTGAGTAATAAGCGGCCGGGTGCTCAAATAAGCCTTGTCCGTTCTTAGTGATCCATGCCGACATGCCTTTCATGAGGAAGGGCTGTTTTTTGGTCTTAATGCGCACGAACGGCAGCGGTTTAATGCCCTGCTCTTTTTGCTCGCGCGTCACGAAAGATCTTTCCTTCATGTCTTTTTCTGTAATAGCCCACATTTCGTTCGGATCGGCAGAAAGATCCCAGCAAATCCATTCGTTTCGAACAGAGGGGTTCTCAAACAGCGGCATCACTGGTCTTAAGCCTCTGCGGTGATGAAGACTGTAGCGATCGACATATAGAAGCGGTCGCTTTTCGTTCAGAAGCTCGACAATCTTGTCGGACTTGCTGATCGAGAGTGCGTACTCCCAAAGACGGGGATTCTTGCTTGCAATCAGTTTGGCAAGCTGCAAGGTGGCAAAGGCATCCGAGCTTGCATCGTGCGCATGGCGATGAGGCAGATTGTTTGCCGGAGTCAGGCGATCCAATTTGAAACAAACGGTGCCGTCTTCTTTTGTGGGCCAATTCAAAATTTGAGGTGCCACAGCATAAACGGCAATCACTAAGAGAAAAACGTCGAATCGTCCGCGCCCTTCTCCATACTCGGTGTCGTATGCCGGCAGCAGATTGCGCCAGAACATGAAGCGCGTCATCTCATCGTCGTAATTGCGATTGTTGTAGCCGATTGTGATCGTGCCGGGTTTGCCCATTTCATCACGAATGACTTTGGCGAAATCAGCTTCGGCCAGCGCGTTTTCTTCATCCATGAGCGACATCGGCGTAATACCCGTCACCAGAGAAGATCCCGGGGACGGGATGTAGTCGTCCGCAAGCTGGGCATAAAGCACCATACTTTGTCCGATGATATTGAAGTTGGTATCGGTTCGAAACGATCCGTACTGCACAGGGCGGTCTTTGCGCGCTTCTGTTCCGAATGTTTCGTAGTCGTACCAAAGGTAACTTGTTGAATTGTTGACAGTATCGGTCATGGACTTTTCGCAAAATTAGGTAGGCCAATATTACAAGAAACCGCCGTTAACCGACACGTTCGCGGATGCTGAAAGCGTAAAAAGACGAAAGCCGGCGTTTCCGCCGGCTCATGCCCTAAATCTTACTCAGATTACATCGCCAAACAGGCTTGTCTGATCATGTAAAGGCAGACGAAGCACAGCAGGCAGGCAAAGATCTTCTTGAGCGGTTTTGTGTCGATAGAGTGAGCGACTTTTGCTCCGAGCGGTGCAAACAGCACACTGGTAATCGCAACGGAGAACAAGGCAGGAATACAAATGTAGCCCAGGTCAATCGGCCAGGGAGGCAGACCCGATACGTTCCAACCGCTGATGATGTAGCCGATGGTGCCGAAGAGCGCGATAGGGAAACCGAAAGCAGCACTGGTTGCCACGGCATTCTGCATTTTGACGTTGCACCAAATCATCCAAGGTACAGAGATAAAGCCGCCCCCTGCGCCGACTAAGGCCGAAAGAATACCGATTGCGATGCCCATGAAAAACTTACCGATCGTTCCCGGCAAGTTGCGGTCCGGACGCGGAGATTTGTTCAAAAACATCTTGAACGCGGAGAACCCGACGAAAGCCGCAAAAATCAAAGACAGCCAGAATGTCGGCAGCCAGCCTGCGATCTGTGCACCAACAACCGCACCGACCAAAATGCCGGGAGCTACGGAAGCCACGACATTCCACAAAACAGCACCGCGTTTATGGTGTGCTCTGACGGAAGAAAGCGAAGTAAAAGCGATCGTTGCCAATGACGTCGCAATGGCCACGTGAACGATGTGATCGTGCGGAATCAAACTCGACGGGATCAGCATAATCAGGAACGGTGTAATGATCATGCCGCCGCCGATACCCAGTAGGCCTGCCATAAATCCCGTAAAGCAGCCTAATAAAGCCATAAGGCCGATTGTTGTGAGTGCCACTTAATCCTCTTATATGGTTTGAGAATTTGAAAATTTGAATAAGAAAAATCTTAGCGCTTATCTTCGTTTTTTAACGGCTTTTCGCTGGAAGTGGCGTAAATACTAGGTTTGCGGGATGAGGTACGGCTGAAGCGCTTTCCACTCGTCTTCATTCACGGGCGTGATCGAGAGGCGATTGCCCTTTTGAAGGACGCGCATTCCCTCACAGCCGGGAATCGTTCGAAGCTCTGCGATGGGAACCAGTCTGACCTTATGCAGTACGAGAACATCGACCTGAACCCAGCGCGGTTTTTCCTGAGTGCTCTTAGCATCGAAGTATTCGGAAGTTTCTTCAAACTGCGTCGGATCCGGATAAGGTTCGGAAGCTATTTCACCGATACCGACGATCCCGGGCTGAGCGCAGGAAGAATGATAGAAAAGAACCGGATCTCCGATCTTGCAAAGATCTCTCATGAAGTTGCGGGCCTGGTAATTACGGACGCCGAACCACCCGACTTTGCAGCCGTCCATCTGCAGGACGTCATCAACGGAAACTTCGCTTGGCTCCGATTTCATCAGCCATGCATAGTGCTCAAAACCTGCCATAATTTATCTACCTCTATTTACTGAGAAGCTCCTTATATCATGTCTTCAGACTCTGTCCAACTTTGTTTGTCCCGCAAGACCGGAGAAATGCTTCAAAGACTCCGTGCCAATCGCCCTCTCGTTCATTGCATTACTAATGAAGTCGTACAGGAAATTACGGCTGACGTGCTTCTTGCCGCAGGGGCCTCTCCCGCGATGGTAGTAGGCGAAGGCGAAGCCGAATATTTCGCCGGCATTGCCTCTGCACTTTCGGTCAACGTCGGAACACCGTACGAAGCACGTATCGAAACCATGAAGAAAGCGATTCGCGGCGCTCTTGCCGCAGGCAAACCATGGGTTCTCGATCCAGTTGCCGCCGGCGGCATTCCCTGGCGCGACAAAATCATTTTTGAACTCTTAGAAATGCATCCGACAGCGGTCCGAGGCAACGCTTCCGAGATTCGTTTTTTAGCCGGTGTCGGCACTGGGGGCAAAGGCGTGGACAGTTTGGACGACTCTTCCTCTGCTATTGAAGCCGCAAAAACTTTAGCCCGCAAATACAAAACATTTGTTGTGGTAACGGGGCACAAGGACTATGCCACAGACGGCGAACGTGTGCTTTGCGCCGTCGGAGGCAGTGAAATGATGACGTTGGTCGTCGGAACCGGCTGCTCACTTTCTGCACTGCTCGCCGCCTTCCTCGGAGGAGCTGAACGCTCGCTTGAAGCATGCATTGCATGCTGTGACTACGTAAACTACGCCAACGATACCGCTTCCACTCGCTCAAGCGGTCCGGGATCCTTCCATTTTCAATATTTGGATGCCCTCTATCAAATCCGTCCTGAGGACTTCAGAAAATGAAATCCGGCAAGAAATTAGATCTTTCTCTTTACCTTGTCCTGGATGCCAACCTTTGCAAAACGCCTGAAGGAATGGCTGAGACAGCAAGAAAGGCCGTAGAAGGCGGATGTACCGTTGTGCAACTTCGCGCGCCGGAGTGGAAAAAGAAAAAACAGCTTCGAGCTGCCTTTCTTCTCAAAGAGCTCCTCAAAGACACGAATGTGCTTTTCATTGTGGATGATCACATTGATATCGCTTTGCTCAGCGGTGCCGACGGTGTTCACGTCGGACAGGAAGACATCGATCCTAAGTACGTCAGACAGCTTTTAGGGCCTGATGCAGTGATCGGTTTATCTGTCGGCAGTATTAAAGAATTAAACACGATCGGACCTGATGTGGATTACATCGGAATCGGCCCGGTGTTCTCTACCAAAACGAAGGTCGATGCGGGCGCAGCTGTTGGCTTAGGCCTGCTTGAGTATATTTCTAAAGAAGCGGGGCTCCCAAACGTTGCCATCGGCGGCATCAATCAAAGCAATGCCGCAGACTGCATTCGTCACGGAGCCGACGGAGTCGCAGTCGTTTCAGCAATTTGCGGCGCGGAAGATCCGAAAGCTGCCGCAGCTGCCATCAAGAAAGCCGTTAACGACGCGCTTTCGATTTAGATTTTCCGGCCGTACTCGCGGATTCGGGTGCGGCCTTGCTATTTGTCCATTTCATCAGCCCGAAGAGCGCGAGCAGGATCACAAGCCAAGCACCGATAAACATAAACACCATCTGCGTGCTGGCTTTTCTTGACTGGCCCTGAACAAATAAACCGTAGCTCTGTTTTGCCTCTTCCAATGAGGAAGCACAGATAAGGGGATTCTTAGCCGGTTCAAATACTTCTTTCGTCACGGTTTGGGGCGTCTTGCCGTCGCTGGTGACGCCGATCTTGGAGCAGTAGCCCGCCAGACTCTTATGGCCGGCCTTCTCGACATAAGTCCAGTCCGCCTGCGCTAATTTTTCTCCTCTGGAAAACGCAAAGGTCGTGTCCCAGATGCAATAGAAAGCGCAAATTAAAAGCGTTACCAGAAACCAAAGCTGCCAGCGGATTTTCATATGGATCAGATTCAAACGGAAAAGAAGTGTTACTTACTCAGAACGGCTGCACAAGTCTAAGTCAAACCGTTCTTCTATGTACTATGCCGACAACATACGAAACAATTTCGGAGCAAAACAATGAACTTAAAAATGAAGCACCTGATGACCGCTTTGATCGCCTCTGCTGCCGTCGGACAAGCCGTCCATGCACAGGAAGCATCGTCCGCAGTCGCACAAGACACCAAGCAAGTTGAGCAAGCCGCTGACGGTATGGCAAACAAAGTCGCAGGCTGGCTCGATAAGTTATCCGATTCCGTCAGAACGCTCGGCGAAAAAAGCGAAGAGTGGTCTAAAGACGCTGCTACGTACAAAGACCAGCTCAAAGAGCAGTGGCCTTCTATCAAAGAGCAGTTCAATCAGAAACTCAGCGAAGGCATGGAGAAAGGTCAGCAATCCAGAGAAGCTGTTTCAAAATGGCTGGATGACACTTTCTCTCAGGAGCGCATCAACAAAGCCGAAGAGTGGATGACCAACTTCAAAAACGGCGTAACGGATAACGTTGTCGACCCGTTGGTACCTTACCTTTTGGCCATGCGTTATCCCAATCCCATGGACGAATGGAACCAGGGCTATCGTCGTGAATATCCGGTCTCCATTAAAGGCATGGATCGTCCGCTTCAGGTCACATTGCCGCTCTCTTGGAATCTTTCTCAGAACCTGCAGCTCGGTCAGAATGAATTCATGAGCTGGCGCAGTGAATCCGGCACCGGCCAATATGTGGTCGCTTTAATTGAAACTCCGACCGGAGCAACCGTTGACAGCATTGTTGCGGGCCTTCAGAAAGCCCGTCCCGACGCCGTAACAGAAAAACTCCCGAATTCTCAGATCGTTCGCGTTTACTTCCCTGCTAAAACCGATACAGAGAATGCCGTTTATTACTACGCCGTTCCGACAGGAGATCAGGTCTTCACAGTCTGCGGAGAAGTCTTGCGCGGCAAGAATGAAAAGACCGAAGCTCTGAATCAAAGACTTCAGGCAGAAAGCAATTTCTTTAACGTCATGGCGTCCAATATCTTTGTGAAACCTGCGTCTTAATCAGAACGTATTTTTCTTCGAAAGCCTGAGACAAACCTCGGGCTTTTTCTTTTTTCTTTGCCGAATTTTCCTGGTTTTGTTCTCGTTGGAAGGACTTGCCTCGAATTAAAATGATGCCATTCCGAAATTCTCAATTCCTCACATACACACTCCTTCCTTCAGCGGGAATCAGTGTTCAGGAGAAAACATGGCTGAAATTGTTACGACGTCCATTAAGTCTCTTCCGCTTGTCTATCGCGGCAAAGTCCGTGACAGCTACGCTGTCGGCGATGACAAACTTCTTATTGTCGCTTCCGACCGTATCTCTGCTTTTGACGTCATCCTCGGCGATCCGATCCCCAAGAAAGGCAAAATTCTGACGGCTTTGACGGACTTCTGGTTCAAAGAACTCGACGGAATCGTCCCGAATCATCTGACGGGCATTGATCCCGAATCCGTAGTTGCTCCCGAAGAACGCGATCAGGTTAAGGGACGCGCCGTCGTTGCCAAACGCCTGAAACCGATTCTCGTCGAATGCGTAGCCCGCGGCTACCTCTCCGGCAGCGCCTGGAAGGAATATCAGACCACCGGCCAGATCTGCGGCGTCAAACTCCCCGCCGGTCTGAAACAGAGCGAAAAGCTGCCTGAACCGATCTTCACACCGGCCGGAAAAGCTGAAGCCGGCCATCACGACGAAAACATCACTTATGAAGATGTCGTCAAACAGTACGGCGAAGACACCGCTTCCAAGCTCCGTGACTACACACTGGCTCTTTACAAGAAAGCCGCTGAATATGCCGCCTCCAAGGGCATCATCATCGCCGACACCAAGTTTGAATTCGGTCTGGACGACAACGGCACAGTCGTTTTAATGGACGAAATCCTGACTCCGGACAGCTCTCGCTTCTGGCCCGCCGACGAATATAAAGTCGGTCAGTCGGAACCGAGCTTTGATAAACAATTCATCCGTGACTGGCTTGAAAGCCAGCCCTGGAACAAGAAAGCTCCGGCGCCCAAGATCCCGCAGGATGTGTTGGATAAGACCAGCAGCAAATACGAAGAAGCTCTGATCCGTCTGACAGGCAAAGGCGTTACCGCCTAAAATTCCCCTAACGAAACACAGAACGCGCCGCTTGCGGCGCGTTTCGATTAACAGAAATCCAACAGGAATCTCAAGATGCAAGAAAATAAACCGGTTGTCGCCATTTTGATGGGATCCAATTCTGACTGGGACGTCATGAAAAACGCTGCTGAAATGCTCCAGTCTTTTGATGTTCCGTTCGAGGCCAAAGTCGTCTCCGCACACAGAATGCCGGACGAAATGTTCGAATACGCCGAAACTGCCCGCAACCGCGGCATCCGTGTGATTATTGCCGGCGCCGGCGGTGCTGCTCACCTTCCCGGCATGCTCGCTGCTAAGACAACGCTGCCCGTCTGCGGTGTTCCCGTCCCGAGCCGCTACCTGAAGGGCCAGGATTCTTTGTATTCCATCGTTCAGATGCCTAAAGGCGTCCCGGTCGCAACTTTTGCCATCGGAGAGGCCGGCGCTACTAACGCTGCACTTTATGCCGTCCAGATTTTGGGTACGACGGATGCCGTTTTGGCAGATAAGCTTGCGGCTTTCCGCAAAGCTCAGAACGAAAAAGCCCGCAACATGACTCTTCCGCTTTAACAGATACATGATGAAAGACACACCGATTCTTCCCGGCAGCTGGCTCGGACTCATGGGGGGCGGTCAATTAGGCCGCATGTTTGCTCAAGCCGCCGCTACGATGGGCTACCGCGTCTGCGTATTGGAGCCTGATAAAAACGCCCCGGCCGCCATTGTTGCCGAAAAGCACATCTGTGCTCCCTATACGGACGAAGCTGCACTGACCGAACTCGCCTCGCTCTGCAAGACCGTCACGACCGAGTTTGAAAACGTTCCTGCTGCCGCTCTGGAGTTCTTAGCATCTAAGGGCGTCGAAACATGCCCTGCTGCTAACGCTGTCCGTATCACGCAGGACCGATTCGATGAAAAGTCTTTCATCAAGTCTGCCGGCGCTCCCGTTGCCCCTCATTTGCTGATCGAATCCGACGAGGATCTCAAGAAGGCTTCTGCTCCCTATTTCCCCGCCATCTTAAAAACCGCCCGTTTGGGCTATGACGGCAAAGGCCAGATTACGGTGAATGACCGCCGCGAACTGGCAATGGCTTTTGAGAAGCTCGGTAAAGTTCGCTGTGTTTTAGAAAAGCGCCTGCCGCTCTTTAAAGAAGTCTCTGTCATCGCCGCCCGCAACAGCAAGGGTGAAGTGGCCGTTTTTCCGGTGTCTGAAAACTACCACCGCAACGGAATTCTGGCGGTTTCCGTCATGCCGGCTCGTTTAGACGAAGACATCACCAACCGCGCCCGTGAAATCGCTTCCAAAATCATTGAGAAGCTCGATTATGTCGGCGTGCTCTGCACAGAACTCTTTGTACTTTCCGACGGACGTCTGGTCGTTAACGAATTGGCTCCGAGACCGCACAACTCCGGTCACGCCACGATCGATGTCTGCATCTGCAGCCAGTACGAACAGCAGGTTCGCGCCATGGCCAATCTGCCGCTCGGCGATACGACTCAGGTTTCTAAGTCCGTCATGCTCAACCTGCTCGGAGATCTTTGGTTCGATGAAAACGAAAACGTCCGTGAACCGGATTGGAGCCAAGTACTGGACATCCCGGGTCTCAAATTGCATCTTTACGGTAAGAAGCAGCCGAGGCATGCACGTAAAATGGGCCACATCACTTGTTTAGCCGCCACGGAAGAGGAAGCGATGTTTAAAGCCCAAATGGCGGCCCGCATTTTAGGTCTCGAACTTCCCGAATAACGTTATGCATTCTGATCTTGAGAAGGCCGTCAAAATTCTCGAAGCCGGCGGCTTGGTTGCTATTCCCACTGAAACGGTATACGGCTTAGCCGCCGACGCAGAGAACGAAGCGGCGGTTAAATCGATTTACGCTGCTAAAAACCGCCCGGCCACGCATCCGCTGATTGTGCATGTTGCCTCAGCAGAAGCTCTGCCCTACTGGGCCCGAGAGATTCCGGAAGATGCCAAAAAGCTGACTGAGGCGTTTTGGCCCGGTCCTCTGACGATCGTTTTAAAACGCTCCGAACATGCCAAAGACTTTGTGACCGGCGGACAGGACACGGTTGCGCTTCGCTGTCCGTCGCATCCTTTGGCTCACGAACTTTTAAAGCGTTTTGACGCGGGCAAAGGCCGCGGCTTAGCCGCACCGAGCGCCAACACCTTCGGCAAGATCAGTCCGACAACCGCTCAGCATGTGCGTGATGACCTCGGGGAGAAGCCCGACGGCAAAACCGACTTCATCCTTGACGGCGGAGAATGCACCGTCGGCATTGAATCGACGATTCTTGACCTCACGGGCGAAACACCGCGCATCCTTCGCGAAGGCGATGTCAGCGGCGAAATGATCTCTAAAGTGATCGGCAAACCCGTTGAACACGGTGCGGTCGGCGCTTCTCCGCGTGTCTCCGGCTCAATGAAGAGCCACTACGCGCCTGAGCACGTTTTAAAGATTGTCTCGGCAGACGACCTGCCGGGTGAGACACAGTTCTTAGCCCGTCACTTCAAAACCTTCTCTTTGATTGCGCCTGAAAAGATCGCGAAACGCTTCAGTACGGTCGCAGAAAAAGTTCGCGGCTACAAAGACGCCAAGGAACTCCAGGTCAACCTTTACAAATGGCTGCACGAACTCGACCGTGACGGCGGAGATGTTATCTTTGCTGTCGAGCCGGAATTAACCGATTCTTCAGCCGGTGTTCTGGATCGACTGACCCGCGCTGCCGCTGAAAGACCCAACAAGGAAAGCAAATGAGCGATACACCCGCAGATCTCGTCCGCTTATCTAAGCGCATGAGCGAACTCGGTTTATGTTCACGACGAGAAGCCGATGAGTGGATCTCCAAAGGCTGGGTTAAAGTTGACGGTCAAGTCGTTAGCGAACTCGGCAGCAAAGTGCGCCCTGACCAAAAGATCACGATTGACCGGAAGGCTCAAGATCAGCAGAACGAGCGTGTGACCATTATTCTCAACAAGCCGCTCGGCTATGTCTCCGGACAGGCTGAAGACGGTCATGAACCGGCACGCATTTTGATTACGCCGAGAAACCGCTGGATCGATGATCCTTCTCCTCGCCGCTTTAATCCTTCTCAGTTAAAGAGCCTTGTTCCTGCCGGTCGTCTGGACATCAACTCCACCGGCCTTCTGGTTCTGACTCAGGACGGACGCATTGCCAAAACCATCATCGGTGAGAACAGCGCCGTCGAAAAAGAATACATCGTGCGTGTTGCGATGACCGACGGCCGCTCCAACAGCGAATTTCCTCCGGCGAAGCTTGCGCTTTTAAATCACGGGTTGGAACTGGACGGTAAGCCTTTGGAGAAGGCCGAAGTTTCTTGGCTCAACGAAGACCAATTAAAATTCGTCCTTCGTGAAGGCCGAAATCGTCAGATTCGCCGAATGTGTGATCTTGTCGGTCTGAAAGTCCTCGCACTTAAACGGGTCCGTGTCGGCAATGTCCGCCTCGGCAAGCTTCCGGTCGGTAAGTGGAGATATTTGGAAGACGGCGAAAGTTTTACCGGTCCCGCCCCTAAAAGAGCCTCTTCCGGCAGACCGGCTTCCGGTGCGCCGCGTCGCCCGCAAACCTTTAAACCTCGTAAACCGAACTTTAGAAAAACTCGAGACAAATGACGCCGAGTCGCTTTAACGTCAGCCCCGAGTGGGGCCTTGTGATGGTGACGGCCCTTTGGGGTTCTTCTTTTATTCTTTTGTCCCTGAGTCTTAAAGGACTCTCGCCGGGGCTGCTTGTTGCTTTACGTTTCGGAGGCGGTGCCGTTCTAATGGCGTGCCTCTTGAGATCGGCCCTTTTCAAACTCAAAAAAGTCGATTGGATTGCTGGCTGCGCCACGGGAACGTGTATTTTTCTGGGTTACTTCCTGCAGACGGTGGGCCTGCAGACGATTACGAGTTCGATTTCGGCCTTTCTGACGGCACTTTACGTTCCGTTCGTACCGCTTTTCCAATGGGTTATCTTTAGGAAACGTCCGACCCCGATTATTGCCGGGGGAATTTTGTTTGCCTTCATCGGCATGCTTCTCATCCTGGATCCCACCAAAATTTCCTTTAACGGAAACATCGGAGAGTGGCTGACGATTGCCAGTGCGGCCGCCTGCGCAATGGAAATCTTAGTTCTCGGGCGCTTCGCCAACTCTTGTGATCCGAAAGCTTTTTGCTTTACTCAGTTGGTTACCGTCACGTTTTGGAGCACGCTCTACTGCATTGTCTTTGAAGACGTTCGCTTTGATCCTACGCCCGTGACTTATGTCTGTATGGCGATTTTGATCGGCATGATTGTCTTTAACCAGGTCATGATGTGCTGGGCTCAGAAATTCGTCTCACCGACCCGCGCCGTTCTCATTTACACCCTTGAACCGGTGTTTGCCGGCATCATCGGTTACGCCATCGGAGAACCGTTTACGAAGGGCGCTGTCGTCGGCGCCGTCATGGTGGTGCTGAGTATTCTCATCAGTTCTTGGCTGCCCGGCTACCTCAAGAACCGAGGCCGCATCAGCAAGGAGGCTGTCCGTGAGTAACGCTCCAATCGGAATGTTTGATTCCGGGCTCGGCGGACTGTCCGTCATGCACGCCGTTCGAGACGCCCTTCCGGGAGAAGACATCATTTATTACGGCGACTGCCTTTACGCCCCGTACGGCGACAGAAAGTCCGAGTACATCAAAGAGCGCTGCCTTGCAATCGGACGCTTCCTGATTTCCAAAGGAGCCAAAGCGATCGTGGTTTCCTGCAACACCGCCACCGCAGAGGGTGTTAACACGATGAGGGAAACGTTTAATATTCCGATCATCGGCATTGAGCCTGCGATTAAGCCGGCAGCCGCTGCAACACAGACCGGAGTAGTCGGCGTGATCGCCACGACGCGCACCATCACCAGCGAACGCTACCTGAGACTCGTTCGTGAATTTGCCGGAACCAAGGTCAAGGTCGTTTCGGTTCCGTGCCCGGGTCTCATGGAATGCGTCGAAAGCGGCGACTGGGACTCCTTCAAGACCCAAAAACTAATCGAAAAGTATCTGCACCCAATCAAGCGTGCAGGTGCCGATAAGCTCGTCCTCGGCTGCACGCATTATCCGTTCCTGTCTAACGTGTTGAAGCGTGAACTCGGCAGCGGAACCGAACTCATCGATCCAAGCGCAGCAGTTGCCAGAGAACTTAAACACCAGCTCTCCAAACGCGGCTTACTTTCGGATGGTGCAAAAGGCAAAGAAGTTTTTTATATCAGCGGAGATGCCGATAAGCATCGCGCTGTCATCGAGCGTCTTTGGAACTCAGAAGAAGCACTTGATCTGCGTTCTGACCCTCCCGCAACGAAAGCAACTCTCTCTTGAGCCTTTTCGACCTTCAAATCATCCAATTTGAGCGAATTTAGACACTGTCACTACGCCGGACTGCCATACTTTCAAGCAATTAAAGAAAGTACTTGGATTCAACTCAAATGCACGACTCTGTCCTTGAACGTGTTACGTTACGTCGCTCCCTCGGAGCAAAATACCTCACCACACCTGCCCCCTCTAAAGAAGACTATGCCGAAGCCCTCACATGGGCCATTGCAGCGCCTGATCACTGCCATCTGAGACCTGCTCGTTTCGTGGTCATTGAAGAGCGTGAGAAATTCGCCGACTTTTTTGAAGCCGGCGCTCTGGCCGACGGAGCTGATCAGGAAGGCGCCCAGCGCGCCCGCAGCAAAGCTTTAAAGGCTCCGGCTATGGTCGCTGTGGTCGCCAAAATCGATGAACACAACGAAAGAGTTCCTACCTACGAGCAGTGGATGACCGTCGGCGCTGCTACCTCTAATTTCCTTGCCGCTCTTGAGCTCAAAGGCTTTGCAGGTAAAATCGTGAGCGGCTCGTCCACGCACTACCGCGACGCCGTCGATGCCCTTTGCAAGAAGGGCGAAGTCATCGCCTGCTGGATTATGCTCGGCACGGCAAAACCGGATGCCCCGGGCGCCGAAGTCCGTTCTATTTACGACGAACTGTTAACCTATTTTTCTTAAGAAGCAAACATTAAGAGGCCGTCATGAAACGCTTTTTCCTTATTCTTCTCGGCATGTTCATGTCCGCAACTATGCTAACCGGATGCGGATACAACGAGATCCAGACGCTTGATGAGTCGACCAAGGCAGCTTGGAGCGAAGTTTTAAATCAGTATCAGCGCCGCAACGACCTTATTCCGAACGTGGTGAACTCCGTTAAGGGTGAAGCCGATTTCGAGAAATCCACGCTCACACAGGTGATCAATGCCCGTGCTAAGGCCACGTCTATTCAGGCAACGCCTGAACTGATGGAAAATCCCGAAGCCTTCCAGAAATTCACGCAGGCTCAGGGCGAATTAAGCAGCGCGCTGTCCCGGCTACTCGTCACTGTCGAACGCTACCCTGACTTAAAAGCCAACAAAGCCTTCCAGGACCTGCGTGTACAGCTTGAAGGCTGTGAAAACCGCATCGCGATTGCACGCAACCGCTACATTAAATCCGTTCAGCAGTACAACACGTACATCCGTCAATTCCCGCAGATGGTCTGGGTTTGGATCCTCGGATACAAACCTAAAGCTCAGTACGCGGTAGCCGACGAAGCTGCCATTACGACACCTCCTAAGGTAGATTTCAATGGTTCAGCAGCTACAGCTCCGGCCAAACCTTAATCGTTTCGGCCTTCTCATCGGTGCGTTCTTCTTTTGGCTGAGCGCGCTTTTCTGCACGGTATCGGCGGCTGACCTGCTTCCGATACCGGAAGTGGCTTATGTCACCGATACTGCACACCTTCTGACGGCCGAACAAAAACGTTCGCTTGAAGCCAAACTTGCGGGGTTTGAGGAGAAGTACGGTTCTCAGATCGCCGTTATCATCGTTCCTTCCACGAACGGCGAGCCGATCGAAGACTACGCACATCGCGTCGGTGACAACTGGAAGCTGGGCCGAAAGGATGTCGGAGACGGTCTTCTCCTGATCGTTGCCGTCAATGACCACAGAATCCGTATTGATGTGATGAGAGCGCTCGAAGGAGCCATTCCGGATGTGGCTGCGTCCCGCATTATCACGGACGTGATGGCGCCGAACTTCCGTCAGAACAACTACTACCAAGGCATCAGTCAGGCCTTGGACAAAGTGTTTACGCTGATTGAAGATGCCAAACTTCCGGCGCCGCAGAAGAAACGTTCGGAAGCCAATATTCTTTACGATCCGGCCGAAGCTCTGTGGGACGAACCTTGGGTGGCAGTGCTCTTCATAGGATTTGTCATCACGATGATGCTGCGTGAGCTCATGGGCCGCAAGTCAGCCCCTCTTGCAGGTTTAGCCGTGGGCGGTTTAGCGGCGTTTATTATGCAGTCGCTGTTTGCAGGTATTGTGATCGCTCTGGTCGTAGTCGTGATTGCCATGTGTATTCCGACCGCCGTTCTTGAGGCCGGCGCCCGACGGACCGCCAAGATGTACGGAACCGACCGCCGTTACCGCGGTAAACGCGGGGGCGGAGACGACGGCTTCGGAGGCTTCGGCGGATTTGGCGGGGGCGGCTTCGGAGGCGGCATGGGAGGCGGAGGCGGTGACGCAGCCGGCGGAGGCGCAAGCGGAGGCTGGTAAAAAATGTTTATCGGAAGAATTCTTAAACATTGGGTAATGTCGCCCGTTCCCGTCACAATGGCATTTCCTCAGTCCTCTTTGGATGCAGTGACGAAATGCATTGAAGAATGCGAGCGGCAGACGAGCGCTGAGTTCCGACTCATCATCGAACGCAGTATTCCTTCTAAAGGACTTCGAGAGAACATCACGGACGCTCAAAGAGCCAAAGAGCTTTTCGGACGCTACGGTGTCTGGGACACGGAAGACAATAACGGCGTGCTGATTTATTTAAACCTTTCCGACCGTGCCATCGAAATTTATTTAGACCGAGGTGCAGCACGAGAGGTGAGACAAACTCAGCTGGATGACATCGTCAAACAGATGGAAATCGCTTTTGCTGATAAGAAGTTCGAGGAAGGTGTTTGTCAGGCCTTCAGATCACTGACCGGGATTTTGTCTAAGCCTTTCCCGAACAAACCCGTTCAGGATCCGGTGCCCAATACACCTGTCGTACTATAACTTTTTACTTTCTTGAAGGCCGCCCGAGTTTTTCTCTGGCGGCTTTTCTTTTGCCCGGCTCGTCATCCTCACAAAAGCTCAGACTTAGCCGTTAAAAATTAGAACAATCCGTTCAGGAGCCAACACAAAAATGCTCATTCCAAGTTGCTAAAATGTTGACTCCTTTTTATTTCTCTATGAATTTCATCGTCATGGAACTGTCTGCTCTTACCGCAATCTCTCCCCTCGACGGCCGCTACGAACGCCAAACTGCCAAACTCCGCGACATCTTTTCCGAATTTGCACTGATGCGTGCTCGTGTCACGGTTGAAGTTGAATGGCTCATCGCCCTTTCCGAATTCAACCTGCCCGAACTTAAAGATCTTTCCGAAGAAGACAAACTTTATCTTCGCGGATTAGTCAGCAGCTTCTCCGTTGCCGACTGTCAGGCGATCAAAGACATCGAAAAAACCACCAACCATGACGTTAAAGCCGTTGAGTACTGGATCAAGAGCAAGATGACCGTCAATGAACATCTGGCTGCCGCCAGCGAATTCGTTCATTTCGGCTGCACTTCCGAGGACATCAACAACACTTCCCACGCTTTGATGCTTTCCTCTGGCCGCGAGCTCATCTGCTCTCACCTGCAGATGATCATCGACAAGCTCAAGGGCTTCGCCCATGAATGGGCCGGCGTTTCCATGCTGTCCCGTACACACGGTCAGCACGCTTCCCCGACCACCGTCGGTAAAGAAATGGCCAACGTTGCCGCTCGTCTCGAGTTTGCTGTTCAGGCCATCGAAAAAATGAAACTGCTCGCCAAGATGAACGGCGCCGTCGGCAACTACAACGCCCACACCATCGCTTATCCGGACAAAGACTGGCCTGCTTTTGCACGCAATGTCGTTGAAAATCGTCTGCACCTGACTTTCAATCCCTACACGATTCAGATCGAACCGCATGACTACATGGCCGAACTCTTCAATGCCATCACTCGTGCCAACACGATCCTGATCGACTTGGACCGCGACATCTGGGGCTACATCTCCCTGAACTACTTCAAGCAGCAGCTCAAAGAAGGCGAAGTTGGCTCTTCTACGATGCCGCATAAGGTCAACCCGATTGACTTCGAAAACTCCGAAGGCAACCTCGGCATGGCTGACGCTTTCTTTACGTTCCTCGCTCAGAAGCTCCCGATCTCTCGCTGGCAGCGCGACCTGACTGACTCTACTGTTCTCAGAAACTTAGGCGTCGCCTTCGGCTACAGCATTGTCGGCTACACCGCTCTGGAACGCGGCATGAACAAACTTCGTCTGAACGAAGAAGCCATTGCCGCCGATCTGGATCAGTCCTGGGAAGTTCTGGCCGAAGCCATCCAGACCGTGATGCGCCGTTACGGTGTTCCTCATCCGTACGAACAGCTCAAAGCTCTTACCCGCGGTAAAGGCATCAGCCCTGAAACCATCCATGAGTTTGTTGCAACGCTGGACATTCCTGAGGATGCCAAAGCCTCTCTGCAGAAACTTACACCGGCCACTTACATCGGCTTAGCCGAAACTTTGGCTAAGGAAATCTAAGTTTTCCTCTTGTGAAAACGCCGGCTGTTCTTCTCGAGCAGCCGGCGTTTTTATTCGATAGAAAAAATTTGATACTTAGAGGATAAAGTTCGTAAACAGAATCGTGCACCAAATGATCGCGCAAATCGTCAGGGCGAGTAAGACGGCCGCACTTCCTAAGTCCTTAGCTTTGCCGGACAGAGGATGAATTTCTCCGCCGAATCGATCAACCACTGCCTCGATCGCCGAATTCAGGATCTCGACAATAAGAACAATGAATAGCCCCAAGACCAGCAGCAGTTTCTCAACGGTGGTCACCGGGAGGAGAACCGCAACAGGCAGCATGACACAAGCCAATATCGCCTCTTGGCGGAAAGCCTCTTCTGTCTGCCAAGCGCCTCTGAAACCCTGTGCGGAATACTTGGTTGCATTCATCAGACGGCGTAATCCGGTCTTGCCTTTAAGTTCGGAAGCGTCTTTCGGCTGGTGTTTTTCCATTTTGTTCTCTTCTCGTTGATCGTGTCTGAAATCTTAGCAAGGATACAGGCACCAAATCGAGTAGGGGAAGCTTTCACCTACCCCTCTCACACCACTGGGCATGCGGGTCTCGCACCCAGCGGTTCCAATTAACCTATGCGGGTCGCCTACTTG